>RDZR01000020.1 GCA_004294095.1 Verrucomicrobiota bacterium | reverse complement strand
TGACATATCTTTTTTGCACTTTCATCGACTATATCAAAAGCATTTACCGTGCCATAATCTGTTGAAAATCAATGCGTCGTGAGTTTTTGGAAGTTCCCTCATTAAGACCGTTAAGTGGTATGTGAACTTGGTGTATGTTCGGGCGGTTTGTGTTCTCAGCCGGAAGATCAACTCTTGCGCCATCGTCGGCATCGTGAGCCGCGACAAATGACAGCTCTACCAGATCATCCTTCACATTGAGATTCGCTCCTGCACAATGCCAGCCGCCTTCTGTCTCAGGGATAGAATATTGAACTGTGAGTCCACTTGTTGTCTTAATTGTCGATACGACATCAATCGACCCCATGTGTTTCGCGTTCTTTGAATGCTTGTTGCATGACGCTAAGAGCAGAGCACACAAGAAAGCGCAGGTTAGCCAAGTCTTCATTTCTTTGGAGAACGATTTAGCTCATACGCGGCGAGATAAAAGCCTGAATTCAAACTCGGACGTTATCGCCGTCGGATGAAGCGTCTTCGCTTATTGTTGGTATGAAGGTCACGATGAGACGTCGGCATTCGGGAAACCGCTGAATACTCAAATCTCCATCGAAGGCTGAAAATAGGGCCGCGATCTGGTCGTCGCGGAAAAAGTGCTTAATCACTCTGAAGGTTGATCCATCAGGTAAAGTTCTCTCCTGAATATGGTTCCCATCCGTATCGTAAACTCCAGATACAGAATGCTCACCGGGCAGTTGATCGATGAACATCAGAGGCGAACCAGAACGGACACGACCTAATGCACCGGAAAGAAACGACTCCATCTTGGAAAGTGGCACATGCGCTAACCAGTCAACTGAAAAAATGGCGTCAAAAACGCCCAAGATCAGATCCAGACGATACGCATCCGCCAGCAAAAGGGATACCCGGTCGAAGGGAAGGCTCTTATTCTTGGCCTCATCGAGCGTCGATTGATTGTAGTCGGTGGCGACGACTGATGCGGCTGCCTCTGATGCAAACTGAGTCCAAAAACCTGGTCCGCAAGCGATCTCCAAGACGTGTCTTCCACGCATCGTCTCACGGACGCGCTCTATGATTGGCAGAAGACTCAGAACCTTCGCATCATCGTCGTATCCCATCGACGAATCATAGACGGATGCCCTTCGTCCGTAATAGGTCTGCATTTCTTCAATGATCATATTCTTCTAGCGAACGCCAAAGAGCACGCACCGCCACTAGCGGGGGCGAGCGTCGGACGCGGGGTTAGGATTGATGTTACGGGGAATCATGTCAACAGGGCGGCTAGTGGGGGTTGCTGTGTCTCGGCTTGTTGTGCTTCTTGGGTTCGCCAGAAAGCCGCGAATCTCCAAAGCGACATCATGTAAACTCTTGGTCTGACTGATCTCAACGAAAAATTCGCACTGCTGCACAAGGAAGGCTCTGTCTGTGCCTCTATTACGCCCTCTCTCTAAGCGATCTTCGTATCCAGATGCCCACTCCATAAAATTCGTGTTCTCGGAATGCAAGTCACCGCCTAGGTCGATCCTGCTACCGAAGCGCTCACGCTCTCTTAAATCAAGGCGACGCAAACGCTCATCTTTGGGAGGATCAAGGAAAACGCCGAAATGAACGATCACCAGATCGACATCCCACGTTGCGATCGAACCGCTCAAAATCCAATCGGAGTTCGTGTCTAAAGAGGCTGCGATCAACTGTCTTCTCTCGTCGGGTGAATACTGTTCTTGGAATGGAGGATCGGTGGGCTTGTGGAAAAATGCATCGGAGTCAAATACAGGTAGACCCAGCTCGGCTCCAATGAGATTGGCGGTGGACGTGCAACCCGCACCTGGACCGCCGCTGATTAGAATTCGCATATTCTTAGCACAACGTATAGGCCATCCACGGCGGGGAGGGAAGCCCGAATTCAAAGAAGAACGTTACCCGCCGTTGGATGAAGCGTCTTCCATGAGAAGGCAGTCAAATAAAAAATTGAAGTTTACTTCAACACGAATTTTTTGGGTTGTTGGGGTTCATTCGAGATGGGTGTGCAACTG
>RDZR01000092.1 GCA_004294095.1 Verrucomicrobiota bacterium | reverse complement strand
CCCCGCCACCGCAGCCCCCACGAGCAACCACAACATCACCCCCAACCCCCGCCCCAACTTTACCCTAACAGAATCTAACTGCTCTGCTCTGCATAGCGGAGACATTCCTGCATTCAATACCTTGCGAAAAAACGAGAAAAGTGGCATTGGTTAGATGGTGGTTTATTGAGAGGATAATCTGATAGATTGTTAGAAATCTATTAAACTAATTAAAACCTGCCCAACTTTGCGAGAATCCTCAAGCTGATTCCAATGCACCCACTCGGAAATCATGCATATGTGGTTGAAAGTAAGAATGTTTGAACGAGTTTAGATTTATGTGCACAGTGGATTTAATCTAAAAAATTGAAGATCGGACCTCGAGTGATCGGCTCAATGCGCATCATTCTTTACATCCAACGCTGGCTCTCTTTATCATTTCATATCAACAATCGAAAGATCTGGCTATTTTGAAACACATTTTATGCATGAAGTGGGGGAGTGCCTACGGAGCAAAGGACGTGAATATCCTTTACGCCATGGTAGCGCGTAATCTCAGTGGGGAATTCCAACTTACGTGCTTTACCGATGATGCTGCCGGCATTCGTAATGAGGTCAATTGCCAGCCGCTGCCGTCACTCGGTTGTGAGATTCCGGCTGATGTCCCAGGAAAGTGGCCAAAAGTCGCGCTCTGGAGTCGCCATCTCTGCGGATTAGAAGGAACTGCTCTCTTTATCGATCTGGACTCTATCATCGTAGATCATATCGATTGTTACTTCGAGCATGGTGGGCAAAATGATGTCATCACCGCGCGAAACTGGCTGAATAAATTCAAAAAAAGCGGCCAAACTTCTGTTTTTCGATTTCCCATTGGAGGGCATTCCTACATGCTGGAAAATCTGCAAGCAGATCCGGCAACGGTTTCGCGCAAATTTCAATACGAGCAAAACTACGTCACCCACAACATCCGCGGCGGGATCAAATTTTGGCCGGAAGGCTGGACCCAGCATTTTCGCGTCCACTGCATGGGGGCTTGGCCGCAGCGCTATCTGCGGCCACCGGTTCTTCCGCCAGGGGCTAAAATCATTACTTTTCCCGGTCTTCCAGGACCTGCCGATGCCATGCATGGCCGCTGGACAGAAAAATCCGAGGTTCTCACACCGCGCCAGCACCTTGATACGGTCTGGCAGCGATTCATCAGTGGCAAACCATGGCGCAAACATCTCTCACGCTATGTCCAGAAAGCCGAGTGGCTCGGTGAACATTGGCGCGAGTGAGGATCGATTTTGAAGATCTTATTTGATGACCGCCTCCGGCAATTTTATCGGCCGATAAGTGAACTTCTCGGCGCGCGCCGGATGGCAGGCAATGCTTGATCAACCGTGACAATGGCAGCTGTTTTCGCAGCAGCCTTCGCCAGATGGGTGGCCATCCGCGCAGGCTTCACTGCAATAGTCTTTGTCGTTTTTTGCAACGTGGTGGCCTTCACGAACTTCGCATTCGCAATCGGTGCAGGCGCATTTTGTTTGGGTAATTGTGCTCATAGCGAGAATATATGAGCATACTCTCATGTATTTGTCAATTGTGGAAATTATTTTTTTGATTATGATGATGGCATGCCGAAAAAATCGAGTGAGGTGCTTTCCAAAAACTCAGCCAAGAAAAAGGAAGAACGTGGAGATGCGGCCATTTGTGCGGATCACCAGCATTATTCAGATCCAGCTTCCGCGCTCAAGCTGCTGGGATTGAGAGAGGCACAAGAGATGGCAGAATTTTTTACCGCGTTGTCCGACACCACACGATTGCGGCTGATTTCGCTGCTTGCCGCGAAGGAATGCTGTGTATGCGATTTAGCAGAGCATCTGTGCATGACGGAATCAGCCATTTCTCATCAGCTTCGCACCCTGCGCGCTGCGCGATTAGTGAGCTACCGCAAGACGGGCCGCCATGTGTTTTATCAACTGCACGATCACCACGTAGTTGCTCTTTATCGAAATGTGCAAGAACACCTCGCGGAATAGCGGGATTTACTAAAAAGGGAAATCCGCGCTAAGCCATCAGTAAAAGCACGGCGACTTGGGCGGTGAGGATCCGCAGTAGCATCGTCAGCGGATAGACGTTGGCGTAGGAAAGTGCTGGATAATCGGACTGGGTGAGCTTGTTGGCAAATGCGAGTGCAGGCGGATCCGTCATGCTGCCGGCAAAGAGGCCGGAAATCGTGATGAAATTGAGCTTGAGCACCTTGCGGGCAATGCCGCCGACGACCAGCAGCGGAATCATCGTGACCATCGCGCCTAACAGCATCCATTGCACGCCGAGGGGAGAAAAGGCGGTTTCCACAAATTTTCCACCCGCACCGAGGCCGACACAGGCGAGGAAAAAGATGATGCCCAATTCGCGAAAGGCCGTATTCGCATTGATCGGCATGTGAATCACCAACGGCCCGATGCGCCCCATGCGTCCCATCAAAATCGCGATGATCAATGGCCCACCCGCCAAGCCGAGCCGCAGTGGCACTGGCAGGCCGGGGATGTGCCACGGATAAAGCCCAAAAAACACGCCGATGAGGATGCCGATGAAGATCGAGGCAAAGCTCGTCTCATTGAGTTGGCGCACTGAATTTCCTAACAATTTTGCAGCGTCATCAATCGCGCTTGGCTCGCCCACGATGTGCAGCATGTCGCCAAATTGCAGTTTCAAATTCGGCATCGCCGAGAGCACCAAATCCTGGCGGCTCACGCGGCTGACGACGACTCCTAACCGCTCGGTGATTTCGATTTGGGCCAAGGTTTTCCCGACGGCGCTGCGATCCGTCACAATGACGCGTTTGCTGATCACATCACTCGGTGCTTTGCGCAAATCTTCTTCCACCGCTGGACCAATGCTCAGCCCCGCACGTTGCAATGCCTCCGGCGTGCCCACCGCCAAGACCACATCCCCTAACTGCAAACAACTCTCTGGCCGCGCTACAAGCGCATGACTTTCCGCCTGATGCCGGATCCGCGAAATCACCACCCCATCGCGGCTCAGCCCGGGAAGCTCACGCAATGGCTGCCCGACCAAACTGGCATTTTCGACGCGAAATGCCTGCCGCTTCAACTCGGGATAATCGCTCGCCTTCATCGCCTGCAATTCCTTGAGCTCATCGGCGATGTTGATCTTAAAAAACCACCGCAGCAGCACGATCGCGAGAATGATGCCGATCACGCCAAAGGGATAGGCGACGGCGTAGGAAACGGCCGCCAAATTCCCTTGGCCAGCACCGCTAGCCGCAGTCGTCGCATACGCCTGCTGCGCGGCACCGAGCGATGGCGTATTGGTCGTCGCTCCGGAAAATAGGCCGGATAGCACACCCGGCTGCCAACCGATGATGCTGCCAAAGCCGAAGGCAATCAGCCCGCCTAACAGAATAATCAAAGCCGCGAGCGAGTTGAGCTTCATGCCATCCTTTTTCAGTGAATTGAAAAATCCTGGGCCCAACTGCAAGCCAACGGTGAAGACAAATAACGCCAAGCCAAATTCTTTCAAAAAGGCCAATAAGTGAGGATCTAACGTAATTCCAAAATGGCCTAACAGAAGTCCGCTAAACAACATTCCTGCAACGCCCAATTTCAACCCACGGAATTGAAGGCTGCCGAGTAACAGGCCCAGCACCGCAGTCATTGAAAGAATCACAATAGGCTCAGCGTGAGGTGAGATGGTGCGTATCGATTCCAAGAATGCTTGCACGACCAAATGATCGGCCGCGTAGGAAAAAAAGCGATTATAATATCAGATTTTTTTCGCCTTTCATAGATTTTGATCGACGCTAAACTCAGCCTGTGAAACGCGAATCTCGCAGGATTTTGGTTAAATGGCTGGCACTCACGATGTTGACGACATCATCGGCGATGGCCCATCCAGTGGCGTTCCAATCTGCGTGGCAATGGATGCTCGGCGGCACGCCCTCCATGCAGAATATGGAGCTCCACTATTCTTACTGCAACCGCGCAGCGGTGGGTATTCACGCGATGCATTTTGAAGACGATTTAGATGATACATTCTTTGGAGTGCAACACAACTGGCTGCTCAAGCGTTGGAATTTATCAGATGCTCAAGCCAATATTTATCTCGGTGCCGCCGCCGGTGCTGCCCGACGAGAAAATCAATCATGGTCTCCCGCGGCCCTCACTTATGTCCGCGCAGATTACGAAACTCGTGAAATTTTCACCGCGTTTGATAGCAAATGGATCGCCTCGGAAGATGTTTCCCGCGCTGTGACCAGCGTCTCCCTCGGCTTCGCTCCCTACAAAGCGGAATTCGAGCAACTCAACTCATGGCTCATCCTGCAACTTGAGCACATTAGCGGCATGGATGATGACTTTGCCGTGATTCCTAAACTCAGGTTTTTTAAGGCAAATTATTTCTTTGAGATCGGTTATTCTCTAGATGGGGACCCTCTCGTCAATGTCATGATTCATTTCTAACATAAATCTAACCATGAAAAAAATAATCACAAGCACGCTCGCTACTGGCCTCATGCTCACCATGGCGCACGCCGCGACTGAGCGCGTCATGACAGTCAAAACAACAGTGCACGGCATGGTTTGCTCATTCTGCGCGCAAGGCATCTTGGCCCATTTTAAGAATCATGCCTCAGTCTCCAAAATCGATGTCGATCTAGGCCGCAAACTGGTGATCCTCGAGGAGAAAAAAGGGGCTTCTATCAGCGATCAAGAAATTACCGAAACCATCAAAAAAGCCGGGCTGGAAGCCAAGAAAATTGAGCGCACCACCGAGGCGTTCGAGACCGTGAAAGCGGCTCAGTGAGGCCTCCCATCCGGAATCTGATAGATCGTCGCTTTCCCGGAGATCAAATTTGCAAGAACGCAGGCTGTTAGAAAAATACCGGCGTGTTGCAGGCCGAAAAGCTCCATGCCCATCACCGCTGCGGCCAGTGGCGCACGCGTCGCCGCCGCAAATAGGGCGACCCAGCCGACTGCTGCGCAGAGCGAAATTGGTGCGCCGAGCCACAGCGCCACTGCATTGCCAAATGCTGCGCCCATGAAAAACAATGGCGTCACTTCTCCGCCTTTGAATCCGGCACTCAGGGTCACGACCGTGAATAGCCATTTCATCAGCCAAGCCGTTTGTGGGATTTCCTGGCTGGTGAAACATGCTGGCAGAGTCGTCGCACCCGCATGCTCGGCTAAAATTCCAAGCCCCAAGAAATCGCGTGTGCCGAATAACGCCACCAGCGCAATCACCGCCAAGCCACCGGCAAAGGCACGCCACTCGGGCCGCGGAATCCAGGCCGCGAAACAACTCGTCACCGCTCGCGAACTCATCACAAATGCCCGGCTCAGAAGCCCACACAAAATGGCTAACAAAATTATTATTGCGATCAGCCCTGCGCTCAAACTGAACTCAGCAATCGAGTAATGCACATGCGCCATGCCCCACGCTTCACAGACGAGATGAGCCACCACCGCCGCCGCCAAACACGGCAGCATGTGCCATTTGGAAATTTCTCGGCGCCTCACCATTTCCCATGAAAAAATCGCCGCCGCCACCGGCGTGCCGAAGACGCCGCCAAATCCAGCGGCCATTCCTGCCAGCCAAAACATGCGCGAATGTGCCTGAGCCGCTGGCACCGCCTTGAGCCACCACGCCGCGATGCCGCCGCCCATTTGCAGTGCGGTGCCCTCGCGCCCAGCCGAGCCGCCGCCCAAATGTGTGAGCAATGTGCCTAACAGAATCATTGGAGCCATGCGTCTCGGCACGCCATGCTCCGGCTCGCAAACCTCCGCGAGCAAATGCTCGGTGCCAGACTTGGCGCGGGATCCAACTTTCTGATAGATCCATGCCATCGCCCAACCGAGCAACGGCAATGCCCACAACCACCATGGATTGGAAAAACGCTGCCGCGTGACCTCATCGAGCGCCCACAGAAATCCGGCAGAAGCAGTGCCGGCAGAGATCGCAATCAATCCTAACAGAAAAAGGTTCTGGCCTATCAACTTCCAGTCCCTCATCTGCGCCCGTTGATGATTCATGATCTACGGTTGTGCGATCTTGATGCGAGCCGGCACATCCTTGATCTGGATGCCAGCCTTGGTCATCGATTCCCAAATGCTGAGAAGCCGCTCAAGAGGCAAACGGCGGTCCGCCTCCAATTCTAACAGGCGATTTGGATTTTGTTTCTTGTAAGCTGTTAGATAAGACTCTAACAATCCTTCCGGCACCGCGAGTGAATCGAGTGTGATATTTCCTGAGGCATCCACCGCAATGATCGAGCGCGTCTCAATCACTTCACTGGATGGAATTTCTTTGACCGTTGGCAATTCAATCCGCAGCACCTCGCGCGGTTTTTTGAAGGTGGTGGAAACGATGAAGAAGACTAACAGGATGAATAATATATCGATCATCGGCACAATCGGCACCTCGGCTCGCTTGCGGCTTGTGCGGTGAAATTTCATGGCTTGGGAGAAGTGGCCTCGCAGGCGATGATCAGCTCGGCCAAGACTCGGTCCATATGCGCAGCTAACAACTCGATGCGGCGGCTGAAAAACCCATGCGCAATCACGCATGGCACCGCAATGGTTAGACCAAAGATGGTGGTATTGAGCGCTTCCGCAATGCCGTGAGCAATCGCCAAATGATTGGTTGTTTCACCCAAGCCTTGGAAAATGGTTACCAATCCCGAAGCCGTTCCTAACAGCCCAAGCAATGGCGCGACGGTGATGATGACATCGAGCACACTGATGCCTGAGTGCAAGTGAGCGGACTCTTGGCGCGATGCCGCTTCCACCGCATGGGTGATTTCCGCGCGGGATTTGCCACGATTTCTCAGCGCCACAGCAGCGAGGCGAGCCAGCACACTTTTTTTCTGGTGGATGACTGCCAGCGTCGTTTCTAACTGCCCGTTGGTGTGGGCTTGAGAAAATCCGGCGAGGTCATGTTCTAACTTTTTTGGCACGACGCGGCCGCGCCTAAGGGATAGTATCTGATAGAGAATCGCAGCCAGCCCGACGAGCAATGCCAAGCAGAGGGGAATCATGAATAGGCCACCGCTTTTGAAAAAATCTGCAAAGGTGTTAGATGTAATCGTCAGAAGCATCATGGGACTGTTAGAAATAGAAATTAAAAATCAACTCGAGTGGCTCATCGTCGTATTCCTTGCGCATGGACTTCGGCATCGGAGGAATTTCAGCGCTACGGATGGAATTGAGGGTGAAGCCTTTTTGCACCTCACCCGTATCCATCTCGCCGACGAAACGCACACTGCGCACGCGCCCGCTGGTTTCTACAAAAAACCTAACGGTTAGAAATCCCGGGGTGATGTATTTTCGGTGGCGCACACAATTGCGCTGCCATTCCTGTTCGACAGCGCGGCTGATGAGCGCCTGATAGCGGCCGAGCGGAGTATCTTCCACATCGAGGGCACTGCGTCCAGTGCGCGAGATCGAGCCCACGATTGCTGCCTTGCGTTGATAGCCACTGAAGGCTGGGTCATTGGCCTGCGGCTTAGATTGGGTAACTGGTTTGGGCGGCAAGGATTTTTGGGCTTTGCCCTTTTCCGCATCTTTTGCAATCGGGCTCTCGACGGGGTTGGGTCCATCCAAGAGCTTTTCAAGCGGCGCGGCGGCGATTGGTTCCTCGGCATTTTCCGTCTCTGTTTTGGCAGCCTGCGCGGGAGGCTCGGTAGGCAATGTTCGGGCCGATTGAGATTCTAACGGCCCATCGCGGTAGTCGCTCTCGGTGGTTTCCAAGTCATTTTCATCGATTGGCTGCCTGCCGCGCTGCGCGGGCATTTCAAGCTCTTTGGCGGAAATGGCGGCATCGCTCGTCGCCGTGGTATGGCGCTCACCTTGGAAACGTGGCCGCTCGGGTTTGGCAGATTCTTGATCGGGCGAAGTGCGCACGCTTGCCCGAGGGGCGGGAGTTTCGACCACGGGTTGCAAAAAAACAACGTGATCATCGGCTGGTTTTTCAGTAGTGGAAATGTTAGAAACTTGGGTGAGCCACCATGGTGGCATGCTCCAAAATGCGAACAGGCCGAGGGTAAGAATCAGCAACGCATTCATGAACGCGAGCATCCATATGCGGCGTGAAATGATTTCTGGATCTGCGGAGTCTAGCAGCATCTAGCCGC
This sequence comes from Verrucomicrobiota bacterium, assembly GCA_004294095.1. GTDB lineage: Bacteria > Verrucomicrobiota > Verrucomicrobiia > Verrucomicrobiales > Akkermansiaceae > Luteolibacter. The sequence goes on along the minus strand of RDZR01000092.1, from coordinate 8,130 downwards.
AGTATGATGGCAAAGAGGCACCTTTCGCAACCCGAGAAATGCTGACCTTCCACCAGCAAAAGAACATCCAAGTTTCAAAATGCGGTTGAGTCGCCAAGCGCCGTCCAGCATGCTTGGCGGTGGCAAGAAATTGTTCCCACTCCACATGCCATCACTCCATCATGATCCAAGCGCGTCCTCTGAATTTCTTTGGATCCTTTGCAATCCGGGCTCTGAAAACGCGCTCAAGCAAGAAGTTCATGCCAGCGGCCTAGAATGGCGGCCGAGCTATCAAGAAAAAGGGTTCGTCACTTTCAAATCGCCGCTCGGCGGGCCACTTTTTTCCCGCAGTGATTTGTTGCGTCCCTTCGCGTGTGCTCGCCGGATGGCGCTTTCCTTGGGGAAATTTCCTGATGTGGAAGCAGCGCGTGCAGCGGCCTGCGCATTTGATGGAATTGAGATTCATCAGGTGAAAATTTCTCGCCGCGATTCTCTTCAACACGTCCATCCAGCACCGCGCTTGCCTCAAAAAGGCGCGGCAATCGCCACCTTGATCGAGACGGAATCCGGCGCTTGTTGGGCAGGTGTGCATTGGCATGCGGAATTTTTAAGCCCCGATCCGGGCGGCGCTTCATGCATCGAGATGCCGGCCCATTCGCCATCGCGCGCGTGGCTGAAATGGGAAGAAGCGCGGCGGTTCTGGCAGTTAGATTTTGCAAATGATGAAATTTTCGTCGAGCTCGGCTGCGCGCCCGGCGGAGTTCTTCTCGCTCTGTTAGAACGTGGCCACGGAGTCATTGGTGTGGATGCGGCGAATCTATCAGATTGTCTGGCATCCTATGCCGTGCCCACGCGTGCTGCGGCACCCACGCACGGACCATGGCTCTATCATTGCCGTCGCCCTGCCGCGCTGTGCGGGAAAAAGGACCTCGGCAGCGGCATCGCTTGGTTCATGTCCGATATGAATCAACGCCCAGCCGTGGTGCTGCAAGAATGCGCTCGATTTTGCCAAATGTGCGGCACGATCCGCGGCGTTTTCATCAATCTCAAGCTCACGGACTTTTCCGAACTCTCGGAGCAAGCGCAATGGATTGGAGCGCTCCATCAGCTCGGATTTTCCACCGTGCGCCTGCAACAAATGCTGCCGCATCACCGCGAGTTCGCTCTGCTTGGGCTCAGGTGAGGCCGCTTCATAACCAAAATGCATGAACTATTGAAGTAAGTGGCATTGGCAGGATTTCAGAAAACGAGCAATCCTATCAGATATGAAAATGACAGTTCGCAAATCCTCGGCCCGCGGCCATGCTGACCATGGCTGGCTGAAGAGCCAACACACGTTCAGTTTCGCCGATTATTACGATCCCAAGCATATGGGTTTCCGCAGTCTGCGCGTGATCAACGAAGATCATGTGGCGGCCGGCGGCGGGTTCTCGACGCACCCACACCGGGATATGGAAATTTTCAGCTACCTCGTCGCAGGCACGCTCGAGCACAAGGACAGCATGGGCAACGGCAGGCAACTGAAGCCCGGCCAGATTCAACTCATGAGCGCGGGTTCTGGCGTGACTCACTCTGAATTTAATCCATCGCGCGAAGAGCAAGTCCATCTGCTCCAGATCTGGATCATGCCGCACACTCAAGGCCTCAAGCCGTCCTACACCGAGTGGCATCCGCAGCCGGAAACAGAAAACGATACGAAAGTGCTGGTCATCTCGCCCGACGGTCGTGACCACTCCGCCATCATTCATCAGGATGCCGAGGTTTACCGCGTGCGCCTCAAGGCTGGTAGTTCCATCAGCCACAATCTTCACGCGGGCCGCGGCCTTTGGTTGCAGCTCATTTCAGGCAAAGCCAGTGCTGCCGGTTTTTCCCTTGAAGCAGGCGATGCAATCTCGAGCGAATTTTCAGGCAGCTTGAGTATCGTCGCTAACGAAGACTGCGAGGCACTTCTTTTTGACCTCGCTTGATTTACCCAATCCCGATCTCCCCGCCCGCCTCAAGGTGGGCGCTCTCCTGAACTCACATCAGCCACCCACTAATTCACTACAAGGCCCATGCAATACCAACCGAGCACTCATCTTTTGAATTCCATGCCGTCGAGGTCGGCTCGCCGTAATTTTCTCAAAACTTCTGCGGTTTGGCTGGCTTTGCCGTTCGGTGGTTCCATCGCGGTGGCAGAAGAAATCAAAGCGATCTCACAACCCAAAATCGTAGGCCCTAACGACGGGACTTGCGTCTGGGCCATGGGCATTCATGTGAAAGTGCGAGTTACGAGCGACGACACCGCGGGTGCCTACTCCACTTTTGAAGATGTCGTTCCGCCTGGGGCGGGTCCGCCTCCCCATATTCACAGCCGTGAGGATGAAAACATGTTTGTGCTCGAAGGCGAACTCGAGGCCAACTTGGGTGGGAAAATCCACACGGTAGGTGCAGGCACCTTTATTCACATGCCCAAAGGCGTTTCCCACAGCTTTAAAAACAAAACCAACAAGCCAGCAAGAATGTTGCTTACCTACACGCCTGCAGGATTTGAGAAGTGGTTTTTCGAAATAGGCACACCGACCACCGCCGATGCCACAGATCATCCCATACAGCCCACCCCCGGCGACATCAAACGCGCCGTGGCCAGCGCCATCACCTATGGTGTCACCTTTGTGAAGTCATAACACATCCCATGAAAACCATCAACGCACCTAGTCTCCAAGCTATCCTTGCCACGGCCCAGCCACCGCTTTTGCTGCATGTCTTGCCACCTGAATCATGGGCCAGCCAGCGCTTACCCCATGCTCGATGCGCCTGCGTTTACGAAGTTACGTTTCTCGACACCGTGGCTTCACTCGCGTCAGACATTGCAAGCCACATCATTGTTTACGGCGCTGGAGAACCCACCTTGGAAGCAATCGCCGCTGCAGAAAAACTCACCGTCGCCGGCTATCAAAACATCACCATTTTCAGCGGCGGATTGCGCGAGTGGATCGACGCAGGCTTGGCCACTGAAGGCACGGGCTTGGCTGTCACACCTCCCAACTATCAAGGCCAGTGGCGCATTGACCCCACCGCCAGCGTGATCCGTTGGACCGGGCGCAATCTTTTCAATCACCACGAGGGCACCGTGCAACTTAGTGGCGGACAGTTTGCCATCGCTGGGGACCATCTCGAAAATGGAACATTCGCCATCGACATGACCAGCATCGCCTGCACCGACATCCCGGATCAAGCGATGAACCAAATACTGCTCCAGCACCTGGCAAATGCAGACTTTTTCCTCAGCTCCGAGTTCCCCGAAGCCACCTTCTCCGTTGCTTCCGCTAAGCCAATTTCCACTGCGACACTAGGCACTCCAAACTTCATGATCGAAGGAACTCTCACCCTCCGCGGGGTGGCGCAGCCCATCGAGTTTCCCGCGCTGATCGCCCTCAATGACGAAGGTCAACTGATCGCCCAAGCCCAGCTCGAAATCGACCGCACCCGCTGGGGCATCAGTTATGGTTCCGGCCGTCTTTTTGCCTGGCTGGGAAAACATGTCGTCAACGATCTCGTCGCCTTGCACATCAAGATCAAAGCGATCTGTTAGTCAAGTAACATAGGATCAATCAAAAGATCGGAATCGACTCGGAGATCAATGATCAAGGATGGAAAGGCGAGATCCCCAGGACGATGTGTGTTGGGCCACGTTGTGGTAAGGAGTGCTTTTGTATCGCGGAATGCCAATTGGTTTCATCGATAAACGATAATCGTAATCGGGTCATGCTATACCCATAGAATGCCCTCCAGTTGTAGGAGCTTTTGTTTAGTATGCAGGCCTCCACCAAAACCGGTAAGAGAACCATTTTTGCCAATCACTCGGTGGCATGGCACAATTATTGAGATGGGGTTCTTGCCGTTGGCAGCGCCCACGGCACGGGCTGCATTAGGCGCACCTATCATGCGTGCTTGCTCGCCATAGCTGCGGGTTTCGCCGTAGGGGATGGTCCGGAGAGCTTGCCAGACTTTGAGTTGAAATGGTGTGCCGATGGGATCCAGCGGGATGGTGAATTTTTTCCGTTGTTTTGCAAAGTATTCATCTAGCTCCTTTGCGGCCTGCTGGAGAGTCGGGTGATGGGTGTTTTCGGTCGTCTCTGGCAGCCGGGGGTGCTCCGATAGCTCGCAGTTCCATAGCACTGCGCACAGGCCGTTTTCGCTAGCGACGAGTCGTAAAATACCCACCGGCGATGTATGATCGAGATGGTAAAGTTTCATGCGGTAGGTGTCTTTGATTTTGATAAAACCCCAGCGTATTCGCGCCACAACAACATGGCAGCGTAGGAACCCCATGGCCGCAGTTTTTCGGGATCGAGTTTGGGAAATTGCTCGAGCGCTCGTTTCAGGATGAGATCCGTTTTTGGCATTGAATCGGTATCGCAAAAGGCACGCAGGCCGATTACCTCTGCTGTCCATTTGCCGATGCCTTTTAAACTTAACAAGGTGCGAACTCTTTCGTCCTGCGGCATATAGGCGAGTTTATCCAATCCACCTTCTGCTGCCCATTGTGAAAAACCACGAATGGTATTTTTGCGGTTAGCGGTGGTTTTGAGTCGAGCAAGATCACATGTAGCGAGTTTGGCGGGGGATGGAAATAGTCTCCCCTCGGCAGCTGCGATGGAGTGCGGGTAGATTTCCCCATATTGTTCCACCAGTTGTTTAGCCAGAGCACGTGCCTGTGTTATGGAGACTAGCTGGCCAAGGATAGAGTAGATGCACGTCTCAAAGCGATCCCAACCGCCCGGCAAGCGCAGTCCTGGGTATTTCTTGGTGAGGGTGCCGAAGGGTTCATATTTACCTAGCGATTGCTCGATGGTGAGTGGGTCGGCATCCAGATCGAACATACTGCGAATCCGGTTGGCGATCGAGTGGAACGATTGGGTTCTCGCTCCAGAAATATTGAGCAAAAGTGCATTTCTTTCTGGTGCATTTTTTACTCGGATGATGGCGAGGGAGTCCCCGCTAGCAGTGTAGCGGGTGTAACTATCATCATCAATTTCTTCGATTCCACCTACATGATGATCGCGGTAAAAGCGTAGAAGGCCACTCCAGTGGAAGGGTGGCCGGTAAGAAAGCTGGAGAGTGATTTCTTCCCCTTCCGCATCAGGTGCTAGCTTACAACGGAAATCACGCGGGCTACGACAGAAACGTTTTTTGAAAGCATCATTGAAGCGTCTGAGCGATTCAAAGCCTGAAGAAAAGGCGATATCAATGATGGGCAGAGAGGTCTCGAGCACGAGTTTTCTCGAGAAATTCAGCCGATGATTGATGGCGAGCTGTTTGGGAGTTCGCCCGAGACTTTCGTTAAACATCCGGCGCAGGTGGCGTGCACTCATGCCAAATTTCCCAGCAAACTCATCTTCACTCAGGGAAAAAAAATCCTCGCTTTCGATGTGCTTGAGTGCGCGTTTAACGATAGAAACACTCCCCACCCAGGCAGCAGACCCCGGTGCTGACTCTGGTCGGCAGCGCAGGCAGGGCCGAAATCCCGCTTGTTCGGCTTCAGCGGCTGTCTCGTAGAAGATCATATTCTCAGGCTTCGCTTTTGCAGGGCAAACAGGGCGGCAGTAAACACCCGTCGTCTTCACGGCGGTGAAAAAGCGCCCATCAAAGCGGGCATCCTTTGAGAGCATCGCTTGATGGAAAACAGAATGTAGCTTGGGGTCGATCATCAGCTGTATCTTAGGACAGGACAGCGCCAGTGTCTGGCCATTTTCGGACAAGGAGTTGAAAGGTGCAAATTTCAAAAAGCATGACTTTTCTTACCTGACTTTTCTTACCATGAACATCAGCGCCCGGCTCTTCCCGGAAGCAGGTGGGGACTTGATAAGGAGATACTGCTCTCCGCGCTTCTGGTAGGCGCGTTCCTGCATCGGGCGCATGCCGAGTTCGTTCGGCGCGGAGGCGTGGTGGGTGTAAGTGACGGAGATGGAAGGGATGGGTGTCATAATGTGGAGAAGGGATTTCCAATCCCTCTGCGTAGGATCGGTGATAACTTGTGTGAGGAGAATTTAGACACGGACTAGTTCCATCAGTGGCTCGAAACGGTAGATGGCGGGAGTTCTCCCCGAGGCTTCCCGCACGGTTTGCAGCAATCCCGCATCCAGCAACATCCGGCTGAAGCGGGCCGCGGTGTTCGCAGGGATGCCTGCATTGCCCGTGAAGCGGTTATTGTAAAACACCGGCGAGGTGAACACGAAATCCAAGGCCTGGACCGACCATTTCGATGCCAATACCTCGGCGAAACGCAGTTTCATCCGTTCATAGAGACTGCGGATGCTGGCCGCCACTTCCAGATTGTGGATCGCCTGCGCTTTCACCGCAGTGAGGAAAAACACGCACCATTCATCCCACGCTTCATGTGCCGAGACCTCGCGCATCCTTTCGATATACTCCGCCTTGTGATCGGCAAAGTAGCGACTGATGTAGAAATGAGGGGCGGAGATCGCGCCATCAGACCAGAGCATTAGCGTGATGAGCATCCGCCCCACGCGCCCATTGCCATCTTGGAATGGATGCAGAGCCTCAAACTCCACATGCGCCAAGGCGGTGCGCAAGAGAATTGGTTGTGATTTGTCGGCGACGAAATCAAACAACGCATCTATCCCGCTGATTAGCTTTTCTGGGGCGATCGGCACGTAGCTCACTTGCCGGTTGCCGCGCTCGCCGATGTAGTTCTGCTCCGTCTTGAACGATCCGGGGGATTTATTCGCGCCGCGACCGTAGCTCAGCAACTGTTGGTGCATGCTGCGCAGCAACGAAGGCGTGAGTGGCCGCCCCTCCGACATTTGCTGCTGTGCGGTGGCCAAGGCGCGCTGGTAGAGGTAGGTCTCGATCGCATCGGAGCGCTTGTCATCGGTTTGCCCCTCACCAAGCTCTCCATATTCGGCCTCCAACTGCATGATTTCATCCATGGTGCTGAAGGTGCCTTCCATCCGTGAGGACAATACCGCCTCTTGGTTGCGCAGCGGAGCCAGGAGAATCCCGCTATTGTGCATCCCACGCAATGCTTGATCGTAACGGGCTAAAGCATCGGTCGCATCCAAAAGCGAGGGAAGCACCCGCGCATAGTCGATGCACTTTGGGGGAAATTTCCCCTCATGGTAAAAGACTGCATAGGTGGTTTCGATTTGCATGGTTCGGTGAAGGATATGCCTCAAATGCCTTTGATTGCAACATTGTTGTGAATTTGAGAGACAAATTGCTTCGTCTATCACGGATGAGGGTCAATTCACGTTGGTTTTCATATTTTGGATTTCGTGAACGACAACGGATATTGCCTGTCATCCGTGAACACCAAACGTCGTTGCTTTTCAAAAATCGGGAAACATGAGCGTCAAATGAACGAGGGGAAGGGATTCTAAATCTCTTTGCATCGCTTTTGAAGCGGTAACCGAGGCAGATGCGCCCCAGCATCTCGTCGTTGCACTCACCTGCTGATCTGCGATGACCGTTTTCGCAAGCGCTACACCGGCCCACTCAATATTTTGAATCCTGCCGACTTTGTGGTTGAATACTTCCAACAAGAATCATGAACGCCATCATCGAAACAGAACAAGTGCTCAAGGATGAAGCCTTTGCGGTCCTCAGTCAGCACCTTTCTCCCCACAAGGTCGCTAGACTCCTCTCCATCTGGCAAATAGGCCTAGGCGATTATGTCAAAGACCGCGATGCACTTTTTACCAACGAGACCGTGGATTCCCTCTTCCAGCAAGCAGTTGACCAGCAATCCAAATGAACCGGCTTTGCCACCCTGCACAGTTTTATCCGCTCCCCCTCAATTCCCGGCCTGCTCACTGGGAACTTATCCCTCTTCCCCATAGCTCTTAACAAATAGCTTCTCACCGAGCACTTCTCCCGCTTTTCCGGCATACTATCTGCGTCTAAGAAATTTGTTTCAAATAGATCCTCGCCATCTTCGCCACAACTGATAGAAGGCATCAATTCGACGTGCTACCTCCCGCCACATCTTTCACCACCCACACAACCGACTCCCCGCTCAGCCCGGATCTCGTCCTCCGCGTCGGCTTTGCAGGAAAGCGCAGTCTCAACCGCGCTCAATCCGAAACCGTCCGCCAGCGCCTCAACCATATCTTCAGCATCATCGGCTGGCGGCTGGTCGAAATCTCG
>RDZR01000040.1 GCA_004294095.1 Verrucomicrobiota bacterium | reverse complement strand
CAGATTGTCTTAGCGGATGAAATCAGCCCAGATGGCTGCCGTTTGTGGGATCTAACCACGGGTGAAAAAATGGATAAAGACCGCTTTCGCCGCGATTTGGGCGGCGTAATGGCGGCTTATGAGGAAGTTTACAATAGGTTGTTAGAAAGCGTCTAACACATTCAGGGTAATTTCATCCGGTTGAGTTTAGCCCTTCATCGGGGATTGTGGATTTGCATAAAAAATCAGACGGCGAAATTCATTCACCGTCTGATAGATCACTGTGCTGTGCGAGAGAATCCAGTGATTCTCTCCTCAAGGCAGCTTTAGGAACTTAATCCACACGCTCTAATTTGACATCATCGAAGACGGCCCACTGGTTGGCGGCATTGGCGTTGGACCAAAAGCCGATGGTTAACGCTCCGTTAGTGACTTGGATGTTGTTGATCGTAAACTGCGAATACCAAGTGGTATTGATTGCGGCGTTGCGTTGGGCTCCGCCGTAATCTTTCACATTGAAGTTGCATCCGGTTTGGGTCGTTGCGCTGGCAGCCCATGTGCTGGCGCGGTAATTGCCATTGTCCAAGGTCAGTGCCTGATAAGTGTAAACTTGATATGGCCCGGCGCCACTCCAGTGCGCACCATTGTTAGATCCGCTTTGAGGCCAATATGCTTGGCTGAAATCTGCGGAGTAATTTGCCGGACTATTGGCCCACGATGACCATCCATTTGGATTTTGCGATGGCGTATCTTCAAAGCCTCCGTTGATGAGTGGGACATTGGTCACACTTGAGTTTTGCACGGCGGTGGCAAAGTTTGCGCCTACGGTCGCTAAAATGGGCGAGTTGTTATCCGGATGGACCCAATCAGCTGTTTGGCGTGTGCTCGTGCCCCAATCGGTGCCAACTCCATAGGAGCGATTTGCGGAATTGAAATTCTCAACAAATCGAATGTTGCGTCCTTTGGCGGCTTGAGCACTCACCGTGTCGATATACATTTGATTGAGTTCCTTGATGCGCTCAACGCAGTTATTGGTGTTTGCTTGATACGATGGATTTCCAAGTCCGACAGGGAGGACTGAGCCAACAATCACGCGTGGCTTGCTGCCGTGCGTGGTGATGGTCTCGAGCAGTTGAGTCACTTGATCCAATACCCAAACATCATACGGTGGTGAGCTACCCCAGCTCAGACCCAAGCCGCGCAAGTGGCTGCCGTTTGATGGATTTGCAAATTGTGGTGCAATCGCCTGCGCAGTGCCAGATCCGTTGTTAGGCGGGAAATTCGTTGCTTGCGAACCTGAGATGCCGAGCCCGTGGTTCATGTTGTTAATGCCTAACATCACGCACACCACATTGACGGTCCCAGATGGTGCCGGCGAGGAGCCGAAGGAGGCGTTAAGGTCTGAGACCAAGTGATCACGCACGTTATCGATCCCTTGTCCGGAAAAGCCGCCGTGTTGATTCGGGGACGAACCGTTCGGCCCAACGAAGCTGAAGCTAACCCCTGCCGCACTGAGATCATCGCGCAGCTTTTTCTGATAGGAGCTGTTATAATTTCCTTGAATCGTAGCAGTGATGGAATCGCCTAGAGTCAGGATCCGATAGGTCTGCGCGTGCATCGTTGTGGATGCGCAGGCCGCGATGAAGATGCCAATTAGGCATCGTGATTTTTTTGAAGCAAATACTTGCATGTTAGTTTAGGGTTTTAATTGAAATTGGTAAAATAATAAGGATTCATTATCTTTACCAAATATCAAATTACCCGCGGCTAATAGTGTTAGCAACGTGTTAGAAAATTTTTTTCACCTCTCTATTGAGGTCGGTTATTTATTCTAACTATCACGGCTTGAGTCCCGTGTGTCTGCAAATCATGAGAATTTTGCTCGCTGCATGGCGGAGGGGGTGGGATTCGAACCCACGGTCGGTTTCCCGACTCCGGTTTTCAAGACCGGCGCAATCGACCACTCTACCACCCCTCCTGAAAGATCAATGCGCGAGCGATATGACCTGCTTACGGCGGAAGTTCAAGCAAAACTCTCCACAGTTGTTGATTCTTTGAAATCGCTCCGAATTACTCAGACTCATCAATCACTTTCGCCTTCGGTGGATCTAGCAGAACTTGCTTTTGCTGCTCATTGGGTGGCGTAAATGGCGCATTTTCCCATACGGTTTTGCGCAGCGGGCCGGTGCCGCGAAATTGGAAAATTCCATAAAACGGGCGCAGGGGAAGCGTAATTAGACCGAGCAAACCACGAGTATTCATCCGTAGCGTCATATCTAACATTTGGTTAGAAAGATCCAAGCTCCCATCACCAGTAAAGACCAATGAGCTCGTCATTGCTCGGAAATCATCAGTTCTCACAATGCCTTGGTTGATTTGAAAATTGAAATAGGCATCTTTCACACGTTCTGAACCGGCGCGTTTATCACCCAGGATTCCACGCAAGAGGGGAGTGATAGGGCCGAATATTGGAACGCTGAAAAGCTCGCTCGAATGCACCGCGAGCAGGCCATTGCCTTGCATGCTGCTGACGCTGCCGGGCTTCATTATAAAATCGATATACCCCGTCATTTCACCTCCTATCTGAGTTTTGAAGTCGTAGGTATTGGCAATTTTTAAAAATTGAAGCTCGCTCCACTTCAAGTTTGCTGTTAGATTTGAATTGCCTTGTGCGATAAAGTCTCCACTCACATCGCCATCGAAAGCAGAGAAGGATAGGTTTTTGACAATCACTTGCGGTCCTTTGATTTCGACGTTGGCCTCGGGCTTTTGCATGATGATGGGCTTGCCTAAAAATGTATAAGTTGCCGCGTTTGGTGATTTGAAATCGACTTTCAAATTCGTGCGGCCCTGCGGAGTCACATCCACATCGCCACTGCCGCTTAACTGTGGGGGGCGATGAAATTGATAGACTTCGAGAGAGTCAGCAATTTTTGGGGCAAACAAGCGCACCATCGGCGCCGCCCAAAACTCGCCGTGCACATCTCGCACTTCCACCATTTTACGATCTGCCACGTAGCGGATTCTGCCCACCTTGGCCGTCGCCTCCCGCGGGCCATCGAAGGCGCGTTTCATACTATAATCGTCGTAATTAAAAATGACCGTGCCATCATAAAAATCCAAGTGATGATGATCGACTGCAAACTGGCAGTTCGCGTGGTTTACCGGCACCCCATGGTAATTGACATTTTTAACAAACCCGTGGCCCTTGTATGACCAATCATGTCGATCTGCGAGATTGAAGCTACCATCTAAAGTTACATCCACACTGGCATCTTTGCGTGCTGAAAAACTTCGTAAAACGATGCCGAGTGGTTGATGCGTAAAAAAGGGTTCATACACCGCAGTGGGCAGCGTGCTGTGCAGAGCGAGCCGGACTTTGCTGCCTTCTGACAATAGTTTCGCACGAGCCTCACCATCGTGGCGCGAAAGAACCAAATCTCGGAGAAAAATCTTCTCATTTTGCCATGAGATTGAGCTTGAGATACGATCAAATAAAACGCCTTTTAAACTTACTTTACTGCAATCGATTTTTCCGATGGCTTCGATCGTAGGCCGATTTTTTTCATCTAACTTAAATGAGGCTTCGAGATCAAATTGCTGGGTGCCGCGGCTCGCAAACCATGCTCCTGCTTGATAGCCAAACCACGCGTAAAGTAGCTTCGATAGCTCGAGTGAGGATGAAATTTCTGCGCGGCCATCGCGAGTCTCTCCGTTGTAGTCCATCACGCCGCTTAACTTGCCACGCGCATCACGCGCTTGCAGGGATGTGATAGTCAGTAAATTTCCCTGCAACTCAGCATCGGCCTTCAATTCGTGCAGTGAGTGGCCGCCGCGATTCATGCCATTTGCCTTGAGAGAAACCGATGCACGCAGGCTCGTGCGATCATTCAAATCTCCTTGCACGTTGATCTTGATCCGCGGTGGATGGTTTTCATCAAACTGCCATTTTTTGATTTCTTTGATCACGCTGGCAACCATGCGCCGCCGCTGCCCGTCTTGTGAGCGGTCTGCCGCTGGCGGTCTTTTTTGCTGATAGCCCATCATTTGTGCATTCAGTTCCACTTCGATGCCGGCGATGACTCCGCTGGCATCGTGCACTTCCATGCGGCGGTTGCCCGGCATTGAAACAAGTGCGTTGACTTGCTTCATTTCTAACATTTCCGAATCGGGGCGCTCGGGATCGATCGGCATGCTCACGCGCGCGTCGCTCAACTGCACTTTGGTGATCATGAATTCACCCCGCACCAGCTTGGTTTGATCGAAGTTTAAAATCAGTCGCTCAATGCGAGATAGCTCTCTTTCGCACTCCTCGTCTGCAAAAAAGAGCACATCGGATGCCGTCACGCCGCGGAATGGGAAATAACTCAAACTCCCAATTTTTAGATGCACGCCTTGTTTGGCAGCCTCGGCTTCGATGGCAGCACGCCATGGCTCAGGCAAGCCAACTTGGTTGACCCACCAGAGCAGGCCGCAGCTGCTCATGATGGTGATCAAAATGAGCAAAAACCCGATGGATCGAAGATTTTGTTTGAGGTGGAGATGAAACATGCGCGCAACGTGCTAGCGCACCTTAGCCAAGCGTCATTCAAAAAGCAACTCACACACAATAACCGGCCTCGCGGAATGAAAAAAACGGCTTACGTCCATGACTGGGCCGCCCGATGATGACGTGATCGAGCAATTCCACCTGCATTAAGCGCGAGGCTTTGGTGAGAGATTTGGTCATTTCAATATCGGCATTGCTTGGGGTGGGATCTCCCGTCGGGTGATTGTGCAGTAAAATAAATCCATATGCGCTGCGCGTAATCACCGGCCTTAAAATTTCCCTCGGATGGGTGAGTGCTTGATTGATGGTGCCGATGGAAATCACTTCGCTCGCCACTTGCCGCAAGCGTGTATCGACTACCGCCACCACCACATGCTCGCGTGACTCATGAGCCAACTGCGGGCCAAATGCGGCATAAACTTGCTCGGGCGTTTCTAACAGCGTGCTTTGACTTTCCTCGCGGGCGACGCGAGCGCCGAGCTCAAAAGCAGCTTTCAGTTTGCTCGCTTTCGCCGGGCCAATGCCTTTTTCCTTAGCCAGCATCGCCACCGTCAAGCGCCCGAGCGCAGCCATCGAGCCGTGATTGCGCAAAAGGTTCCTGCCGAGATCGATCGCACTCGCTCCGCGGGTGCCGGTGCTGATGAAAAGGGCTAACAATTCCTCGTTCGACAACGCACTTGGCCCCAACTGCGCCAGCTTCTCACGCGGGCGATCGTTGAGCGGCAAATCGTGAATGCGTTGGCAAGAAGCGTCTGTAGCGCAATAGGGAATCGAACTAATCATGTGAACACTCTATTGCTTTTCCCCTCGCCAGCAAGCATTCTTCTGACAAATTTTTTTCACTGGTGATTGAAAAAATCACAATTTTTCCAGTTGGATCTTCATCAATCCGCTTTAGAAACAAATCACATGTCACTGCTTACGATTGTTTTTTTAGTGTTGGGTCTCGTTCTTCTTGTTTTGGGGGCGGATTGGTTGGTCAGAGGGGCCTCAGGTTTGGCGGTGAAATGTGGCATATCGTCATTGGTGATCGGCCTTACCGTGGTTGCTTACGGCACAAGCGCTCCCGAGCTGGCGGTCAGCGTCAGCTCGGCGTATAAAAATCAGGCAGATTTGGCATTGGGAAATGTGGTGGGCAGTAATATTTTCAATGTGCTAGTCATTCTCGGGCTATGCGCGGTGGTGGTCCCACTCATTGTGCATAAACAATTGGTGAAGTTCGATTTGTGGGTGATGATTGGATCTTCCATTTTAATTTACCTGATTTGCCTCGATGGAAAAATCAGCTTCCTAGACGGGATCGTCTTATTTTCGTTGGCGATTTTTTACACGATTTTTTCGGTGTTAAAGAGTCGCAAGGAAACCAAACTCGCTGCGGCGAATGAAGAGGAACAAGCTCCACAATCGCCATGGTTCGTAAATGTCGGATGGATTGCCATCGGCTTGGTCGCACTCATTTTCGGATCAAAATGGTTGGTGGACGGCGCGGTGGAAATTGCTCGGTTCGTGGGAGTTGATGAATTAATCATCGGGCTAACCATCGTCGCGGCTGGAACTTCACTTCCAGAAGTTGCTACATCGATCGTTGCCGCCTTCAAAGGCGAGCGCGACATTGCAGTGGGCAACGTCATCGGTAGCAATATTTTTAACATCCTAACAGTTTTGGGCGTTTCATCGATCGTCTCGCCCAACGGAATTTCAGTGTCTCTTGCCGCGATGAATTTTGACATTCCGATCATGATCGCTGTCGCGGCTGTATGTTTGCCAGTGTTCTTTGCCACTTATGAAATAGGCCGCCTTGTCGGCAGTCTGTTCTTTTTCTCCTACGTGATTTACGTGGTTTATTTGATCATGGGAGCAAAAGAAAATCCGATGCTCAGCACGCTGCATGGTGTGATTATTTACGCACTCATCCCACTCGCGGTGTTAGGGTTGTTGATCCTAACCGCCAAAGGCGTGCGGCGCATGCGGAATGACAAGCTCGCGAACGAGCAAAACGATCTGATGACTCCAGAAGAATCTGGCAGCTAAGACTCTGCCGGATTTAATTCTCAAAACTATCAATCCAATCAGAGAAATACTTCGCTCCTTGTCGTAGTGATTCGATGCAGATCCACTCGTCTTTGGTGTGAGCCTGCTCGATGGAGCCCGGGCCGATGCAAATGCTTGGCACCCCGCCGGCACTGAGGTGAGCGGCATCTGAAAACCACGGCGCCCCCACCGCTTTGCATGGAAAATCCGCGCAAGCAATCAGGCGCTCGATCATCGGATGATCCACGGGAATCTCCATCGGAGAATTTTCATGAGCTTTCACGACGGTGATCGGCAATTGATGGCGTTGGATAAATTGCTTCAACAGCGCAAGCCCGCCACCCGCTGCGGCCAGCGAGGGAGTCACCCGCATGTCCATTTCTGCCTCTGCGAAATTGGGCACGATATTGGGCATCGATCCGCCGCGGATTACGCCGAGATTCATCGTCGGCGAGCCGAGCACCGCGTGAGAAAATTGCCGGATTTCTTGAGAAAATTCACGATCTAACAGACTCAAACTTTCAATCAAGCGCACGATGGCATTTTCTCCCAACTCGGGCTGTGAGCTATGCGCCGATTTTCCTTCCGCGCGCAGAGTTGCCCACAGCGAACCTTTGGTCACATGCACCACTTGCATCGCCGTCGGCTCGCCCACCACGGCAAATTGGTAGTCCACGCCGTGGTGTTGGATAAAATGCTTCGATCCCCACTGGCCGGATTCTTCCGAGATGAAGGCGACGAAGTCGATCGCCACCGGCAGCGATTTGAGCCGTTCGCGTTGCGCGTTCAGCGCCCACAACATCGCGGCCATTGGCCCTTTGGTATCACATGCGCCACGGCCCCAAATTTTGCCGTCATCGATGGTGGCGGCGAATGGATCAATCGTCATTCCTGCGATGCCAACGGTATCGAGGTGCGGGCCTAACAAAATCCTCGGGCGGCCATCACGCGGTGCGAATCTCGCAATTAAATTTGGCCGATTTTCCCGCACATTTTCTAACACCACGTTAGCACCCATCTCATGCAGGCGTTGTGCTAAATGCTGTGCCAGATTGAGTTCGCCAGAAATGGTGTCATCCGCGGTGTGCTCGGGATGCACGGAGGGGATGCGGATTAGAGATTGCAACAGTTCAACCACATCTTCGGTCATGCCCTCAAAGTCGAGGTTCTAACCGCACGGCGCAAGAGTTATTGTCGGTCAGGAAATAACTCTTTCCAGCGAGCATATGCGCTCAAAATATCGGCCTTGCGATTGGTCGGGCTAAGCTCCCAAATCAGTGGCGCATCCTTCGGAAAAAATGCCAATAGACTGGCAAAATCTAACGTCCCCGTCAGCGGCGTGCGGTGATCTCGCGCTGGCCATTCGACGTCGTGGACATGGCCTCCTATCAGATAGTTTGAAATACTCTCTAACCACTGATGATGATCTAACAGACCTAAATTGTGCTTCAATTGCACATGCCCAAAGTCATGCCAATAGCCAACCGCAGCGTGTTCTTTAAACTGTTCTTGCAAGGCAAGCATTTCGCGCTCCGTCGGCATGTCTTCAAAACGTGAGCGAGATTCGATGGCGAGTTTCACGCCCAACTCCTGTGCCCGTTCGGCAATTTTTTCTAACGCCTGCGTCGCCCGCTCGAAGTAGAGTCCGGCGATGCGCTCGCGCTTGCGGATAAAATCCAACTTTTGTCTGATATGCTTCGGATCGCGTTGCTGGCCTGAGGCGACGGAGGCCGTCAGCGGGCGCGTGAATTTTTTGGAGCTAAGCGGCACGGATCCCATGTGCAGCACCAAGTAGTGAGCTTGAAAATCAGCGGCAACTTCGAGCGTGCGCAGCGTCATGTCCATCGCCCGCTGACGATCGAACGCGCGGTGCGAAGTAAATTCATAGGCATCTGGCGCATCGATCATCACTTCCACCGGCGCAGGGAAATAATTATGCACTCCAGCGCATTTAAAAATTCCACGGCGGAACGCTTTTTGGATGCCCGGCAATTTTGCAATGGTCATGCCATGGGAGAGCTCGATACGGTAAAAGCCCATCGCCACAATTTCTTCAATCATCGGCTCACCATCTGCATGGCGGCTGTTATTCCAACACGTCGAAAAGGCTAACATTTTGTTAGGGCTTGGCCTTCTCTTTTTTCCAAAGTGGAGACTGTGGCAAATCAACCGGACGGCAAATGATCATGCCCGCACGGCCTTTTTTTTCTGCTAGATAACTCGTGATCGGCTTATCGATAATGACCATGCGTCCCTTATCTCGCTCTGACGTTGCATGGCTAAAGTAGGCGCGATCGCCCACGCGCAAGATCAGCCCGACGTGGGAAGTGTAGCCGAATGGCCCTTGGGTCGTCGTTGCGCAGATGTCACCATTGGCAAGGTATTTTTCCGCGTTGCGCACTTGATCTTTGGGCACGTGATAGACGGGCAATTTGGAAACTTGAGCTTCAATTTTGCCCATCGGCTCAATCAAGGATGGATTGGATTTCAAATAACGGTAGCTCTCCCACTGCACCGTCATCTCGCGGATTTCGCGCTTGATGCGCACGGCTCCGGGCAGGCGGGAAGTGATGTTTTGCGCGTAGCCTCGGCGTTGATTGTCGTAAAAAACTTCTTCGAGATGATGCATGCGGCTGAGGTAATTTCCAGTGCAGCGACCATCGCGGTATCTTTCGATTTCGATCATGTGCAGCATGTCCTGCGGCTGATAAGGCCCAGGTTTGAAGTGAATCATGCGAGCAATCGCCAACGCATTTTCGTAGTAGGTCCAGCAATCCATCGCTAACAGATTGACCACTGGGGACTCGATGCGGTCATCGACTTCTAACGTGTAATTGACGTAGGGCGTGCCAACCATTTCTCGCGCCACCCGCATGGTGCGTTCTCCCAGTGGTAAAGCCCGCCAATTTTGCTTGAGAGCCTTGGCGACGATCGCATTAAATTTTGCCTCGCCTTTGAAAACCGTCTGCTGCGGTAAACGCATCGGTGAGGGCGCTGGCACGGGCTTCGCCGCAAAACAGGGCATGCCAGCGGTAAACAAGAGCAAAATGCAAATCCATTTCATGCCAATAGCCTACCGAAAATCCTCACTCTGCAAAGCTCACAATTGGAAATCGATGCAAGATCCTCGCGCCGTCCGATTTGCTCTGGAAAAATGCATGCCCGTGGCCATCGTCTGGCCATGGCGATGACGCGATTTCAAAAGCTGGCGACGGCGGCACTCATTTCAGTATTATTTTTGATGTTTGTTGGCGCCATCGTGCGGGTGACGGGTGCGGGCATGGGATGTCCGGATTGGCCAAAATGTTGGGGTTCCTTGATTCCGCCGACTGCCGCCGAGCAAGTTGATTTCACCAAGTTGCCGATCGAGCGCTTTCGCCAAAAAGCCGAGCGCATGGGGCGCGATCCATCGACGATTACCGAAGAATCGCTGCGCCAAGAATTCAATCCGCGGCATGTTTGGACGGAGTATTTCAATCGGCTTTGTAGTTTGCCAGTCGGCTTCTTCTGCGTCGCTACCGTGGTCGCCGGATTTTGGCAGCGGCCCAAGCGCCCGCTGGTTTTTTGGTGCGCATGGCTGGCATTGATCATGGTGCTCATCAATGCGTGGATGGGCGCGCGCGTCGTCTTTAGCGGCTTAAAACCAGGTGTGCTCACGACGCATCTCGCGCTCGCCATGAGTTTGTTAGGTTTTCTCACTTACGCGGCGTGGGCAGGGACGGATCGCCCATGGCGCATACAAGTTCACGAACGCGGAAGGCGCTTGCTGCGCTGGGCGGTCATCATTCTGTTAGGGACGATTATCATCGAGGGCATTCTCGGCTCACAAGTGCGCGAGCAGACGGATCTTTTGTCAAAATTTCACATCAAAGTCCCGCGTGCCGAGTGGAATGAGGAGTTAGAAAAAACGTGGTCCTACTTGATCCATCGTAGTTTCTCATGGGGTGTTTTGATCGCTGCGATATGGGCCTGGTGGCTCACACGGAAGCACGTTGCCGGTGGCCCGAAGCGAGTGGAGCGCGTTGTGCTCGGCATCGTCATTGCACAGATGGTGCTGGGTATCGTGATGTCTCAAGTGCATATTTATGGCTGGGTGCAGGTGCTCCATGTGGGTTTGGCTGCGGTGCTGCTCACCTTTTGCTGGCTGTGGCTTTTAGGTCTAACAGCCGGACGAGAATCTATGCTAAATAATAAAGCCGCCGCTGTCCGATGAAGCTGGATAGTTCTTTAGTTAGCCATGGATGAGAGACAGCGCCCTGCGAGTAGCAGCGCCGGATTTCCTGAGAACTTGCAGGATGTTCGCTGTGGATCACATGCAAACGG
The DNA here is from genome assembly GCA_004294095.1 of Verrucomicrobiota bacterium. Classification (GTDB taxonomy): domain Bacteria; phylum Verrucomicrobiota; class Verrucomicrobiia; order Verrucomicrobiales; family Akkermansiaceae; genus Luteolibacter. The sequence continues at coordinate 41,025 of RDZR01000040.1, read as the reverse complement.
TAGCCAGTCCGCGGCATCGGCTTTCCGTGGCGCGCCACGACGATGAACTCGACTAATTTTGCCAACTCCTTGGAATTTTTCCATTTGGGCAGTGCTTCCCATTGGTCATTTCCTAGAATCCAAAACAACTCGCAATCAGCGATTTTTTCGTAAATTTTTTGAACGGTATCGATCGAGTAAGAAATCCCTCCTTGGTCGATTTCAATCGAATCGATCACTGCCCAAGGCGCGGATGCCGTTGCAATGCGCAGCATCTCGAGGCGATTTTCAGCCGAGGTGGGAAGGCTGTTTTTTTTATGCGGAGAAAGATGGCAAGGAATGAATCTAACCTGATCCAAATCCATCAACATCTTGGCTGCAGATGCCGCATGCAAGTGGCCAAGATGCACCGGGTCAAACGTTCCACCGAACAGTGCGATGCGCTGTTTTTTCTTGGAAGTTGAGATCGGGCTCATGATTGATTGAACTGATGAACAGTCTAACTGATATTTTTTAATTGTGGAACAATTCTTTTGATAGATCTGAAAATTTCTTAGATAACCTGCAATCATGAACGATTTTGAGCAACTGGGATTGCAGCCAAGGCTGGTCATTAGTGAGGCGGAATTGCGCGCCGCATTCCGCACAGCGGGAAAGACGATGCACCCGGATGGCGGTGGGTCCGAAATAGGATTTTCCAACATTCAGGCAGCCTACAGTTTACTATCAAGTCCTGCCCAGCGTTTGAAAAAATGGCTCGAAGTGCGTGGCGCAGAAGTGCAACTACGCGGGCAAATTGATGGGGATTTGGTCGATTTGTTCTCTGAAATCAGCCAAGTGCTGGCCAGCTCGCAGGAGCTGATCCGCCGCCGAGAATCTGCTCAGTCCGCCCTCGCCAAAGCGATACTGGAGCGTGAAGTGCACTCATGCATGGAGCGCATCGAGCAATCGATTGGCCAAATCGACGAAGCGATTTTCCAGCAATGCCATGATTTTTCGGCCATCGAGCAGACGATAATGATCGATGCAAATACCCTCTCAGCACGTTATCGGAACTTGGTATTTCTCGAAAAATGGCGAGCACAGCTCAACTCAACATTCAGCCAGATGCTGGCTTAATTCTCAGAATCTTCGCCTGATATGCGCTTGGTTTTTAGACCGTCGGTATCAAGTCCGCCGGTTTTCACGCCGCCTTCATCCTCCGGAGTCTCTGCTGCTTGGGGGACTCCACCCACTCGGGAAAATTCCGTCGTCGAGCTGAGATAGTAGATGCCCACCGTGGTGCCCACCAACAGGGTGATGGCCACGATCATCAACAACATGCTAAAAAATGACCTCATTGGCTTTAAATCGGATGACAGAATGATGACTACAGCTGAGCGATGCGATCGAGCCTTGCAGCATATGCTCCATCACTCGAATCACGGAATGGTAAAACCGTTCGCGACGAGTTAAGCTGAAATTCGGGATGCTCGGCGAGAAAATTTTTGACCATCAGCTCATTTTCCTCAGCCTCGATCGAGCATGTTGAATAAACCAAGCGTCCATTTTCTGTTAGGCAAAGCGCGGCGTGCTCTAGGATCCGCCGTTGGATTTGGTTGATCTCTTCAATCGACTGCGGTTGCAAGCGCCAGCGCACATCCACCCTGCGCCGGATCACACCGGTATTCGAGCACGGCACATCGAGTAAAATGGCATCAAAGGCTCCTATCCACTTTGTTGGTGGCGGCTCTGCCCAATCGTGCACGGCCAACTCAGCTTCGCCACAATGCAAGCGCTCAAGATTCGCCCGTAGCCGTGGCATGCGTTTTTCATTGGAATCCGTGCAGGTAAGCTGCCCCGCGGATCCACAGGCTGCGGCGATTAGAAATGCTTTGCCGCCCGGAGCTGCGCAAGCATCGAGAATGCGCTCACCATCTTTTGGATCTAACAATTCCACCGCATGCCGAGTAGCTGGATCCTGAATGTAAATGGCACCACTTGCTAACAGCTCGTTAGGTAATTTTCCTGTTAGCTGATAGAAACCAAGCGCACCATCTACCGCGTTGCCCGGTAATGATTCCGGAATCGTCGCCAGCGGATTGATGCGAAAAAATGTTTCTGCCGGTTGATTATTCCACTCCATCAGAGCGATGGCTTCTCGTTTGCCCAAGGCACTGCTCCAGCGCTTTGCCAACCAATCTGGGTGTGAATGCAGCTCTGCCGCAGGTAGTTCTTCCAACTTTTCTAACAGCTCGCTGCGCCGTTCAATCGCTTGCCTGAGCACCGCATTGATCAATGCGCGCACGCTGGCCTTTCCCACTTCCACCGTTTCATTGACGGCGGCGTGATCTGGTAAATTAAGGATCAATAATTGGCAGAGGCCAACGCGCAAAATATCCCGCGTTTCCGCATCCAATTTTCCTTTGCGTAATGCGCCAATCCAATGATCTAACAATCGGCGATGCCTGAGCACGCCAAACAAAATCGCTTGCAGCAATCCGCGGTCCGCTGAGGATAAATTGCGCCGTTGTGCATGGCGATCGATCAAGCTTTCTGCGTAATCGTGACCCTTCGCCCATGCCCTTAGGGCGGAGACGGCAGCTTGGCGAACGTGGAAATTTTTGGCAGGCATGAGTTAGTTTCTAACGGAAAATGAATGATTTTTTTATCAAAGGGTAACATGATCACGTAGTTGTTGAACGTGATATTTTCGATTAACCTCATAATGGATTGCAAAACGGTTGATGCCTTAGAAATAGAATGGCTCCAAGAATCTTCCCCCTTGGAGCCGCATTCTGAGGCATCGGCCAGTTGCTCATTGTTGAGGCTGACTTTCGTCGATGTATTGAATGATCACGGGAATGGCTCGCTCAATCATCGCGGCCACTTCCTGATAAGCAGCGCGCGGCATGCCAATCGGATCTGGCACATCGGGTGGGCTCGTTTCTGCAGTCGTTTGGATAAATTCACCTAACAGATAGAATTTATCGGTGTGATTTGGAAAACGCGCTTCCAAAGTCATGAGGTGTGTGTGCGTCATGGCGATGACATGGGTCGCCGAATCTAACAATTTTTGGGTAACTCGCTGGCTGCGGTGTTGATCGAGAGGTGCTTGCACTTCTCTTAAAATATCCTCACTTTCGAAGCTGATCGAGCTGCCCTCAAAAGTCGCCAAGCCTGCGGAGCTCACGGTGAAATCGCTGCGCTCTGCGGTATGCTTTTTGAATAGCCCTTCGGCCAACGGGCTGCGACACGTGTTACCCGTGCAAACAAATAGCACATTTTTCATTTCTCCCATGTGGGCGGATATTGAAGAGGGTGGGGGAGTTCGTCAAATCGCAATCATCGCTTGGCGGAATCACGTGCCCAATTTCGCATTTGCACGAAGCGTTTGCGTTCGCCCCAACTTTCTAAAACAATACGGTTGTCAATTTTTTCAAAAAGGGAATGTGCGAGATCAGCATCTTGCGCGATGCAAGCAAGGCGAGCGTAGGCATTCAGTAGCTCTAAAGATGCTGGATGGGCTTGGGTGAGTTGCTCAAATCCTTGGCGGGTGAGGGCCCACGATGCTTGGGTATCACGAAATACATCATCAAAAAATGGCCGCCGATCGCGCACGACGAGGGCGTATCCGCTCACCCCAAGGCCGCTTGGACGATTGATTTCTGCTAGAGCCGCCGCTTCCCAATCTCCGGGCTCGCCATACCAATCCGTCATCAAGAATTGAGCCTGCATCAAATCATGGGCGAGGTAAGATGGCTCGCGCATTTTCGCATTTTCAAAGAGTTGACGAAATGTTGCCACCGAACTCTGGCTGGCCAAAGCAATCCGCATGAAAATCAGATCGCGCTGCGGGCAATCACCCAACGATGCCATCAGGCGCTCGCGAGCACGCGCCAGACGTGACTCAAATTCTTGCCATTGCTCGGGGCTCACTTCGTTGGCAAATCCACTTCCTCGCGCATGCCACGCATATTCTAACCAAAAAGCAGACTCGGCTGATTGTGCGGTGACGGATTGTGGAAACGCCTCAGACCATGCGCGATGCAATGCCTCACGAGGCATCCATAGCTCGGAACTTGCGGTTCGATCTAACAAAATGGCTTGATAAAAATGATCGAGCTTCCACGCTCCATTTTCATAGCGGCTATTTTGGGTTCGTAAATCACTTGCACGTTTTTCAAGAGCGATGAAATCACGCTTTTCTAACAGCGCAAGCACCGCCGAGCGATCCTCGACGATGCCTTGCATGATCAAATCACGCCCCGCCGCCAGTGCTGCTTTCTCAGGTGAATATGTTTCCTTCTCACAACTGTTAGAAAGCACCGCAGCCATCGCCAACGCACCTAGAATCAAGACACGTTGGCAAGCGTTCATCGTTTTCTAAAATGATCGATACGAGTTCATTCGCCTTGGCCGAGTGAGAATCCGCGCTGGCCATCAAACAGATAAAGATTTTCTGTTTTAACCACATCGATGCCAGCATCGTGCAACTGCTTCATCAGGCGCGGTATCACGGCTCCATCAAGGATTGGATAGACCGGAGGTTGCGCGCTTGGAGTCATTTCAGTGTGCACGAAGCGGCAGCGCCAGTGATCGGTGCAGAATGTTTCAGGAAATCCATCAGGCCAGACTTTGACTCCGCGGTTGGTCATCAGTTTGAGCTTCAGAGTGCCAGCCGAAGCGGCATTGAGTTTGGAGGCCAGCAACTCAGGATCGCTATTTTCCTCACAAATGAAAAGGTCCACGCCGCATAATTCGCGCTTCACGCTGGGCCGCACATAAGGCTGAGTCTTCGCCGTTGCGGAGGAAAATTTCACGATCGGCAATGTTTGCGGAGCGCGCCCGAGCCGCTCGATGATCGCCGCGCCAAAGGCACGAGTGCCGACGCGTTGGGTGCTCACTCCTTCGCGGAAAATATCGCCCGTGTGCAGCCCATCTTCCAAAGTGCAAAGCAAGGCATTCTGAATCGTCTCGGCATGGGCAGAAAGCCCGAGATGCACCAGCATCATCACCGCAGACTGGAGCAGGGCAGTGGGATTTGCCATGTCCTTTCCAGCCAGATCCGGCGCGCTGCCATGAATGGCTTCAAACATGCTGATGCGCTCGCCGACGTTGGCACTGCCCGCTAGGCCGACGCTGCCTGTCAGCTCGGCAGTGACATCGCTGATGATATCGCCATAAAGATTGAGGGTGACGATCACATCGTATTGCTTGGGGTTCACTGCTACTCTCGCGGTGCCGATATCGATGATCTGCACATTTTTTTCGAGTTCCGGATATTCTTCGCCAAGCCGGCGGAAGGTGTCTGCAAACAATCCGTCGGTCAGCTTCATGATGTTGTCTTTGACCAAACACGTGATTTTTTTGCGTCCATTATTACGCGCATAATCAAAGGCGTAGCGGATGATTTTTTCGGTGCCCGGAATCGTGATGATTTTCAAACACTGAAAAACATCCACCGTTTGTCGGTGCTCAATGCCCGCATAGAGATCTTCTTCATTTTCGCGAACGACGACGACGTCCATGCCCGCATGTTGCGTCGCCACAAATGGGGCATACGTGCGGCATGGGCGGACGTTGGCAAATAAACCTAACGTTTTGCGTAGCGTGACGTTGAGGCTTTTGTAACCAGAGCCCTGCGGCGTGGTGATCGGGCCTTTGAGAAGCACCGGATTTTTCCGCACGATGTCCCATGCTTGCGGAGTGATGCCACTGCTATGTCCGGCAAGGTAGGCCTTTTCGCCGACTTCGACTTCCTCGTAAATCAGCGGGCACTTGGCAGCTTCTAAAATCCCGCGGACAGCGGTCATGATCTCTGGGCCAATGCCATCTCCTGCGGCAATCGTAATGGTGTGATGCGTCATATGAAATGAGTGAATAAATGATTTGTTAGAAAAAAATTCGTTAGGCTGAATGTTTCGCAGTTGCCCTAACCGATCCCAAGTTAGAGCAAAATCCTGATTTTGTTTAGTTCATAAATCAGAGAAATTCGTTCGCTATTAACGAATGATTGATTCAAGCCATTTCGCGGTCGATCGATTTACGCTATGCTGATCCATTGGCCAACAAGCTCGCTGGGAGATATCATTGGTGCTTGGACTAGAATCCGAGCACGCCTGTTTTCCATTTTGGAAATGGGTCAGGAAATTGTTTGCGCCAACGATTTTCGTTGGTGGCGATTTCAGCCTCAGTTAGTAGGCAAGCATCGAGCATGGCTGTGAGTGCCTCGCGGTCCATATTGCGGCCGATAAGCACGATTTCTTGGCGGCAATCGCCGTTATTTCCTTTCCAAACTCGATCGATGTGCGAGTGATCTTCAGGCCATTGATTTCTTGGAATGGCGGCCCAGAAATTTCCTGCACATTGGTGGCGAGAAACAGCACCCGCTTGGGACCAAAAGCCCGCATACTTAAGTCGCGTGGCGAGCCAAAAGATCCCCTTGGAACGAATCACTCCGGGCCATTCTTTTTGCAAGCAGTCGTAAAATCGCTGCGGATGAAAGGGAACGCGTCTTTCATAAATAAAATTCGAGATGCCATATTCCTCTGTCTCGGGCGTGTGCTCAACGAGTGAATCGAGCCAGCCTTCGTGTTTTGATGCGCGGTCCACATCGTAGAGTCCGGTGCCGAGCACGGCGTGGAGCGGGATTTTTGCCTCGATCGTCTCATGAATCACGGCCTGCGGGTTCAGCGCGCGGATCATGCCGTGGACGTGTGTGCGTTCCTCATCGCTCACGAGGTCGGTTTTATTCAGAAGGATCACGTCGGCAAATTCGATTTGATCATTCAGAAGATCCACAATCGTGCGCTCGTCTTGATCTCCCACCGCTTGATCACGGTCGTCGAGTGAATCGATGCTAGAGTAATCCCTTAGAAAATTTGGGGCATCAACTACGGTCACCATCGTATCAATCTGCGCAATGTCACCGAGCGATTGGCCTTTTTCATCGGTAAATGTGAATGTCTCGGCCACCGGCATTGGCTCGGATACGCCTGTGGATTCAATCACCAAGTGGTCGAATCGTCCCTCGCGCGCGAGTTTGCTTACCTCGTTGAGCAAATCTTCACGCAGCGTGCAGCAAATGCAGCCGTTAGACATTTCCACCATTTTTTCCTCGGTCTGAGAGAGAGCTGCATCGCCATTGCGCACTAAATCAGCATCGATATTCACCTCGGACATGTCGTTGACAATCACGGCGACTTTTTTGCCCTCACGGTTGCGTAAAATGTGATTGAGAAGTGTTGTTTTTCCAGCACCGAGAAAGCCGGAAAGCACGGTCACGGGCAACTTCGTAGTGGGGTTCATGCCGCAATATGGTCCTGAATTTAACGCAAGTAAATTGCAGATTTGCGGTTTTTTAAACGGCTTATTGAAGGGTCAAGCGGCGGTGGACTTCTTCGGTGAGTATATCGATCCGCTCAGTGAGTTCATTGTTATGGCGCAGCAACTCGAGCAGCAGACGCGTCTGTTCGGCGGCGTGGGACGCACGTTGTTCGCTGGCGATGGCTAGATCCTCGCGGTGCTGGGCATCTGCGGCGGAGTGCGCTTTATCTCGATCCGCCTGACGGGTCTGAGCGAGTAAAATCAGCGGGGCGGCATAGGCAGCTTGCAGACTGAATGCGAGATTGAGGAGTGTGGAAGCGGAGTGGATTCTTTATTGGCAACGATTTTTCATTCATGATTCGATTGAACACGCCGCCATGGACCCGGTCAATTTCCATCACGGCATCAACATCACGCCGAAGTGCTTCATCAAGAAGGCAGTGATTGCAAAGCAAACGATGGTGAGGACCATGCTTGCTGTAAGTGAGATCCAAAAACCCATCCCGTGATTGAGCATCCATGGCAGGAGAAGGAACATCGGCAAGGTCGGTAAAACATACCAGAATGTATAATAGGCGTGATTGGCGATCTTGGCATTGCCTTGCTTTTCCAAGTGCAGCCAAATCATGATCATGATGCTGATGAGGGGCAGCGACGAAACGAGTGCGCCGAGGCGATCTGCCCTTTTCGCAATTTCAGAAACGGCCACGATGACGAAGGCCGTGATTGCATATTTGGCGACGAGCAGTAGCATATTTTCAGTTAGATATCCCTAACAACTTTCCCGCCGAGTGAGAGGATGCGCGCGTTTCCTTTGGCCGCCTCGGCTTCTGGGATGTTGCCATCGCGCACATACATTTGCGAGAGAGAAGTCCATGCAAGCAGGTCATTCGGGCGCAAGGTCACTGCTTGGAGGCCGCAGCCGATGGCTTCTTTGATTTGCTGAGATTTGAGCAAGGCCATGCCGAGAGCGTGCCAGCCATCAAAAAATTGCGGATCCATAGCGACGCATTGGCGATAGCATGTGATGGCATCGTCTATTTCGCCGATGGCGAGGTGGCCATTGGCATCGTCAAACAAGTTTTCGACTTTCGCTGATGGCGACATGATCCCAATCTATTCCTTACGGTTAAGGCGCTTGACGTTTGCAGCTTCGATGCGACTCGTCAGCCATGAGATGTAGGCGTTTTGCTGAAAATTGGATGCCTGCGACTGAACTTCGCTATCAATACGAGCGGCAGATGATGGATCTTTGGTCACTTCTCGCTTATCGACGGCGATGACGAAGGCGCGGTCCGATTCGATGATCGGCTCGGCTAAAAGTGCGCCAACGTCGGTGGTGCGGATGCTGGTAAATAAATTTTGCGGCTGTGTTTCGCCATCCACGGTGGTGGTTTGCTCGATGCCGGAAAAGGCGTGAATTTTTTCGATCCCAGCGGTTTTTGCCGCATCGGCAAATGACTTTCCGGCGGTGATTTCAGGAGTTATTTTTTTGATGGCATCTTGAGCGGCAGCTTTGAGTGCTTCACTGGCTTTCTCAGCGATGTATTGCGCACGAAGTTCTGCGCGGGCTTCATCATAGGTTTTATCGCGGGAAGGTTCTTCACCATCGAGGCGGGCGATCAGCCATTGATTCTCGCCAACCGCAATGGCGGGAGAAATCAATGAGAACGGATCTGCCGTTTTTTTGATCGCAAATAGTTGGTCCACCGCCGCGCCGCCTTCACTGCTGGCGCGCAAAGTGAGCGCTAAATCGGCGGGTGCAGCATCTTTGGTAAAGAGCTCCGTGGTTTGTGGCGTCCAGGTGTATTCCTTGGCCAGCTCCTCTAAACCAGCTCCTTGTTGATCCATCAATTGATCGAAAAATGCGGCAACTTTGCCATCGGCATCGATCTGCGCTTTGCGGCGCTCTTCTGCCACCGCGGCGACGCGCTTGGCTTTTTCCTCGTCGCGTGCTTTCGCTGCTGCCTTTTTCTCATCTTCAGTCGCGTTCGGATTTTCCGGCAATGCTGCGGGCTCCTCGACTTCATCGGAGGGCATGATCGGAGTGACAAGCACGTAGGTGAACTTGCGTTTTGGCGCGGTGGTAAAGACACCTTGCTGAGTGTCCCAATACTTCTTGAGTTCCTCTTCTGTGGGGGAAATTTTCTCTTCAAATGGATCGATCGAAAGAATCCCGAGATGGCCGCTGATTTTTTGATTATTGAGGGCCAGTGATTTGGCGACCATATCGCGATCCGCGGTGAGGCCAGTGCCGATGACTTCGAAAAGTTTTTGCGAGACTATAATATCGGAGATTAATTCGGTTAGATCTTTTTCGGTCATGCCAAAGCGGCCGATGCCTTTTTCAACCAATTGATTGTATTTCGCTTGGTCAAATTTCCCATCCTCGCCAGCAAATGCGCGCATGCTGCGGATGTAGTTGGAAATTTCTTCTGAGCCCGGATAGATTCCGTAATCTTCTTTAGCCTGTCTTAAGATCATGCGGCTGACGAAAAAACTTTCTGGAGCATCGTCTTGGTTGACCGCGCGGTGGGTCATCTGCATGAGAAATTCAAATAATTGAAAATCGCCGGTTTGTGCTAAGCCGCGCACGAGTTCGAAGGAACTCGCGCCCAGCGTGCTAAATTCCTGCCCGCTGTAATCACGATCTGCCACGCGGATGAATGCCCCACCTCCGCCGCCGGAGCGCATCGAGCTCGTGTCTAAAAACAGAAAGCTGATGAAGAGGAGCACGATGACGACCACCGTGAGGCCAGTGTATTTGCGAAGATTTTCAATCATGGATTTGAGAAGTGCCGATGCTGAACGGCGGCAGCAGTAAAATGGCTACAAGGCGAAGCATCAATGGAAATTTCACTTAGATCATTCGGAAGAAAAATCCCGAAGCCCGCGCCACCACTTTGAGAGATCATTCGGCTGATCTGCAGCGCGAAATTCTTCAAAGACTGCGAGCCATGTGCGAGCGAGAGAGCCATCCGTTTTTGGGCTGTTAGAGAATGCCAAAAAAAGCAATGCCTCCCCTTCGCCCTCGACGGCAATCGCACTCCCTTCCACTTTCGGTTCAATTTCAAACGGCAACACCGAAAGATGCGCGACGAATCCTCCCGCTGGATTTTTTAAAGAAATCTGCTTCCTGGCCGCCACTGGCACATATTGGTTCCCATCTGTTAGAAAATTAACCCGAAATGATAAATCGCCCGGCTGATCTGCTAGCAGATGAAAACAAAGCCATGCACGGTCCGGTTGGTGCCAGAGGCTGCGCGTGAAAGTCGTCCGTCCGAAGTGATAAACGCGTTTTTGGAGCGCTGGCTTATCGATCACAGGCGGCAGTGATTTTTCATCAGCACCGGTGGCTAACCCGAGCCAGGTGACTTGAAGGATGATCGGCGCTTGAGCGGGATCGGTAAAATGCACTTCGATGCGCGAGGCCGCGGCGTGATCCGTCCACTGGATTTTCCATGGCACTTGCGCATGAAGCTGCGTGCTCATGCATAAGGAAAGAGCCAGTTTTCGCATGTTGGATGGTGAGTTACGGGTTGCGATATTTTTTGAAAATAGCCAGAGTGCGATCTCTTTCCGTCGAGTGATCCACACAAGGCAACGGATATCCGGCAGCGAAGGGCCTGCCCGCTTCCGGCGGTTTGGCCAATTTTGCCGCAGGCACATCGTTCAACTCGGGAATCCAACGCTTGATGTAACGAGCATCCGGATCGTATCGGGCCGTTTGCAGCCATGGATTTTGGATGCGGAAATAAGGTGCCGCATCCGCGCCAGTGCCTGCGGACCATTGCCAGCCGCCGTTGTTAGATGCAATTTCCCCATCGACGAGATGACGCATGAACCATGATTCGCCCAGCTTCCAATCATGATGGAGATCTTTGGTAAGAAACATCGCCGTGATCATGCGCACACGATTGTGCATGTGCCCGCTGGCTTTGAGTTCGCGCATGCCAGCATCGACGATCGGGAAACCAGTCATTCCTTCTTGCCAGCGGCGGTAGTTTTCCCCGGGCTCGTCCCACGGCAGGCCGCGCCAATCTGGATTGAATTCTTCATCTAACACATTTGGAAAATGATGCAAAATGCTCAGATAAAATTCCCGCCATGCCAGCTCTTTGATGAAGACCTCCACGTTTTGTCTGCTGCCAAATTGGGCTGCCGCAAGCGCAGTATTTGCCTCGTGCAGAACGCTCGCCGCTGAGAGCAGGCCCCAACGCAAATCTTGCGATAGCCGCGAAGTGCCAGACTCCGCCGGCAGATCGCGCTTCGCGGCATACGAGGTGATGCGTTGCTCGATCGCCAACTTGAGACGCTCGCGCGCGGCTTTTTCCCCTGCGGGCAAGATCGCCGCTCCACTCGGCGCGAGACCCCACCAGCTAAGGTCCGGCAGGCGTTCGGAAAAAATACTCCCCGCCTGCGGATGCATCGGTAGGAGTGGAATTTTTTTAACTGGAACGGGAGGCTCTAAGCTCAACCAGTTTTTACTGTAAGGCGTGTAAACTCGATAGGGCTGGGCACTTTGTGTGAGCACCGCAGTCGGCCCATGCGCAGCAATCCCAGCGTGGCCATGGCAGGCGACGCCAAGTTCCGCGCACATACTCATTACCGATTTTTCGATCTTTTTTCCAAATGGATCAGGGTCCAAATGAAAATGCAATTCAACAGCACCTGACTCGCGAATCAGCTCGCGCAGAACTTCCACCGCATCACCCGCGCGGATCCACAACCGATTGCCGTGGACTTCCAAATTTTTCGCTAACGAGGCGAGGCATCCGCAAAGAAATTCTTGGCGCGGTGCGCCCGTCCAAGCGTGCTGCCCACTCCAGCGACTCAGGATATATAACGGCAAAACTGGCAGTCCCGTGAGGGAAGCTGCCAGTAAAGAGGATTGGTCTAACAGGCGAAGATCCCGCCTAAACCAATGAATTGCACAAGGCTGAATCAATTGCATGCGAGAAGAATGACTCGCACCGAGGACGGCGCAAGTTCTTCATCTCACGAAGTCACAACTCAATCTTCCTTGAGTGCTTTGTCGATTTTTTTCACGACGGATGCAGGCAATTTACCATCCACGCGTTTGGCACCTTCGATTCCGCTTTTGACGGCGGCAAGGGCGGCTTCTGCGGCTGCCAGGGACTTTTTACCACTACCATATTTCTTATCTGGAAAATACTTGGTAAATGTGGAACCTGCACGACTAATGCATAAACGCCAACCTTCAAATGCTGCTGTCTCGTAAGTGAATCGTGTCAAATTTTTCTTAGATTTCATAGGGTAATAATGATGGATTGCCTCAACATGATAGGCATTAACTGATAGAAATCTAGCTTTTTTTTCCTCTTGACCCAACAAACACAGAGCTTCTTTCTTTCGAGCCTGCTAGGAAAGTTCATCAGTGGAACATCTCAGCAGCGTTTGTCTTTTACAATCACAAGATTGGTGTGGTCTGTTTGGTGGTCTGTCGCACCGACTCATCCCTCCGGTTGTGATTTTTCACCAGCTCGACAAGGAGAAAATCCAAGTCCAGCATTTCGAGGGCAAAGCGATAACGGTGCAGGCATGAAAACCTTGCTTGCTTGAGTTTATCATCTCCGCTCATATCAAATCACTAGCCCGTAAACTTTTTTCTGATCACATCATGCATTTGTTGATCCAAAACGCCGAAATTGCCTCCGAGCATTCGATCCATCTGACCACCGGCGATATCGAAGTCCGCGAGGGGAAAATCCATCGAGTGGGCCCCCAACTTCCGATTCCAGCGGAGGCGCGGGTGATCGACGGCACCGGAAAAATCGCCATGCCCGGGTTGTTTGATGCGCATGTGCATTTTCGCGAACCGGGCTTTGAAAATAAAGAAACCATCGCCACCGGATCTGAAGCTGCGATTCAGGGCGGCATTACTGGCGTGGTGATGATGCCCAATACGCGCCCAGCAATCGATTGTGCCACGGTCGTAGCGAATGTGTTAGAGATTGCACGCCGCACTTCGCGTATCCCAATTTATACGTCCGGTTGCGTCACTCAAAGTCGCGCGGGCAAGGCGCTCGCTGGCATTGATGGCATGCGGCGTCTCGGGGTGAAAATGCTCACAGACGATGGCGATACGACAGAAAATCCTGCGATTTTACTCACGGCCATGCGCTATGCCACCGAGTTTGGCATGTTTTTCGCCAGTCACTGCGAGGTTCCAGAACTTGCTGGGCCTCGTGCGCTCAATGAAGGAGTCATGAGCTATCGCCTCGGCATTCAAGGTTCGCCCGCCTGCGCGGAGGAAATCATCATCGATCGCGATATTCGCCTCGCGCACACGGCCGGCGCTCACATCCACATCCAACACGTATCGAGCAAGCTCGGCATGGAAACGATCCGCTGGTGGAAAAATCGCGGCGATGTGCGCGTTACGGCGGAGGTCGCTCCCCATCATTTGATGTTCTGTGATGAAGATATTGGCGACTTCGATACTCATTATAAAATGAATCCTCCGTTGCGCACGCGTGATGATCAGCAAGGTCTGTTAGAAGGGTTGATCGAGGGCGTTTTTGATCTGATTGCCACCGATCACGCACCGCATACGGCTTTTGAAAAGTCTCAAGATTTTGTCAGTGCGCCTAACGGCATCACTGGCGTCGAGACCGCGCTCGTCTCACTTTACGATCGCTACATCCGCCATGGAACTTTTGGCTGGGACCTAATCGTCAAGCGATTCTCAGCCGAGCCCCGCCGCTTGATGGGCTTGCCCGTCGCGGAAATTGCCGAGAATGCCGCTGCGGATTTAATTCTCTTTGATCCTCTAGCAGAAACCACCTTCACACCGCAGTTCATGAAATCCAAGTCCATCAATACCCCATTTCTCAATCAACGCCTGTGTGGAAAAGTCAGCCTCGTTTTGCTTGGTGAGCACATTCTCTTAGATTCATTTTAGCGCACGCAGATCTGGATTGGTCCCATCTTCTTTTCCTCTAACACTTCGTTTGCTACATGCCATCAGTCAATATTGCGCGTCTTTGCTATCTGCTTCTTTGTGAAGCGGCGGGCATCTCGATTGCATTAAGCACCAAGGGCACGCCGTTAGAAGTTCCGTTGCATATCGGGATTCTTTGCGGGCTTGGAGTGGCGGTGTTTTTTATTTGGGTGGAAACGTTGATGAAAGGTTTCACTCTGCGTGGATTTTCCACTGCCGTTTTCGGGTTAGGTGTCGGCCTACTCTGTGCGTGGTTGCTGACTAGAGTTGAACTTTCTAAATTGTTAGAACTCGCATTTCGGGATCAGTTAGAAACCCAAGATAACAGTGATGTGCTAATCAATGCCTTGCGTATTTCGATCGATGTCACACTCTACGCGAGTCTTGGCTTTCTCGGAGCCGTGCTTGCCTTGCGCAGCAATCGTGATGATTTCGCATTTATCATTCCTTATGTGCGGTTCCGCCAAGATGCGGCAACTGGTCAACCAATTTTGTTAGACGCAGAAGCCGTGATGGATGGCAGAGTGTTAGAAATCATGCGATCTAACTTTTTGCATGGAAGGTTGCTTATTCCGTCATTTGTGTTAGATGAATTACAGACGATGGCGGCATCGGCGTTGCCCGTGATTCGCCAGCGCGGGCAGCGTGGTCTCGATTCACTCAGCACGATGCAATCAGCTTCTCACGTGCAAGTATCCATCCACGAAGCAATGGCTCCCCAAGGCTCAGAAACCATCCACTCAAGATTGATCGAATGCGCACGGTTGCTCGGCGCACGAATCCTTACTACGGATGAAAATTTGACCAAAGTCGGCATGCTCCAAGGCATTGAGGTGCTCAATTTGCATTCGCTGGATGAAGCGCTTAAACCATCCGTCGTCGTCGGCCAGCGCATGCGAATTTCCCTTGTTCGGACGGGCAAAGATGATCATCAGGCGGTTGGCTACCTGCCGGATGGCATGATGATCGTCGTGAACCACGCGGTGGCTAAAATTGGCTCGAGTGTGGATGTGATGGTGGTGAGCACTTTACAAACGACGAGTGGAACGATGGTCTTCGCTGAGTTATACGCGCCAACTTGAGTGATTTGAGACGCTTGATTTTATTGGATTTTGGCTCGGTATTTGCTGGATCATTGTTCAACAATTCATTGCTATGTTTGTGCATGGTAAATGCTGCTAGATTTTTTTCTTATCCCATCATGCCATCACATCATCGCTACTCGCTTTGCATCGGGGCAAGACGACACAGCTTTGAGGGATTGGCTGAATTACTGGCTAAGGCAAGTCCCGAGCGCTCGGGCGATCAACTCGCCGGCGTAGCAGCCGAAAGTGCGGAAGAGCGTGTAGCGGCTCAATGCCTGCTGGCAGATGTGCCTCTTAGCGATTTTCTCGCCGAGCCTCTAATTCCATACGAAGAGGATGAAGTCACGCGCTTGATTCTGGATTCCCACCAGCCTGCGGCCTTTGTCCGCTTGTCCACGCTGAGCGTCGGTCAATTCCGCGAGTGGCTGCTGGATTACTCAACTGATGGCGCGGCGCTAGAAGCCGTCGCTGCCGGTCTAACCCCCGAGATGGTGGCGGCTGTTAGTAAAATCATGAGCAACCAGGATTTGATCCTAGTTGCCGCAAAACGCAAAGTGATCACGGCATTTCGCAACACGATTGGTCTGCCCGGCCGCTTATCGGTGCGCTTGCAGCCCAACCATCCGACGGATGATGTGCATGGCATCGCTGCTTCGACGCTCGATGGCTTGCTCTATGGTTGTGGTGATGCGGTGATTGGGATCAATCCGGCGACTGATAGCGTCGCCGCGATGGAGACGTTACTCAAATTGTTAGATGAATTGATCCAACGGCATCAAATACCAACTCAATCCTGCATATTGGCTCATGTGACGACGGCCATCGAGTGCATTTCCCGCGGTGCCCCGGTGGATTTGGTTTTTCAATCTGTGGCGGGAACGGAAGCGGCCAATCGCAGCTTTGGGATTGATTTGGCACTGCTGGATGAGGCTCGGCAGGCGGCTCTCTCACTTAATCGCGGAACGGTCGGCAATCATGTGATGTATTTTGAAACAGGCCAAGGATCCTGTCTTTCCGCCTCTGCGAATCATGGCTTGGATCAGCAAACATGTGAGGCGCGCGCCTACGCGGTGGCCCGCGCATTCTCGCCGCTTTTAGTCAATACAGTCGTCGGCTTCATCGGCCCTGAATACCTCTACAATGGCAAACAAATCATCCGCGCGGGCCTAGAGGATCATTTTTGTGGAAAATTGTTAGGCCTGCCGATGGGATGCGATGTTTGTTACACCAATCACGCCGATGCCGATCAGGATGATATGGATAATTTGCTCACGCTGCTCGGAGTGGCGGGTTGCAATTTCATCATGGGAGTGCCGGGCGCGGACGACATCATGTTAGGCTACCAAAGCACCAGTTTTCACGATAGCCATTACTTGCGGCAAGTGCTCGGCTTACGGCCAGCACCTGAATTCGACACATGGTTGCAAGAGCATGGAATTGTCAAAGACGGCACCCGCTTGCTCGCCACGCGCTCCAGCCACGCACTCATGCAGCATGCCTTCGAGTGAGTCATCTTCTCAACCCGGGCTTGTGGCACAAGATGCATGGCATCATTTACGCCAATACACAGCCGCACGAATTGCCATCGGCCGCGCCGGAGGGAGCTTGCCGACTGCGGCACTGCTCGATTTTCGCCTTTCTCACGCGCGCGCGAAAGACGCGGTGCATGCGGAATTCAATGCGGACGGCGTTTGTGACGATTTACTTGCTCGTGGGTTCTCGCCGCTGCGGCTGGACTCTGCGGCCAAGAACCGCCGCGAGTATTTATTGCGTCCGGACCTTGGCAGAAGATTATCCATGCACGGTGCTGAATTTTTGAAAACTGCGCCTCAAGACGCGCCGGATCTCGTTGTGATCATTTCTGATGGGTTGTCCGCGCTTGCTGCCAATTCACATGCCGTCGCCACTGCGGTGCCCCTGTTAGAAAATCTCGCCAGCAAAGGCTGGAAAATAGGTCGAGTCGTGGTGGTGCCACTCGCGAGGGTGAAAATTCAGGATGAAATCGGTTCTTTGCTCGGAGCGCGATTCACTCTGATGCTGTTAGGCGAGCGCCCAGGCTTGGGTGCGCCAGACAGCTTAGGTGCCTATTTCACCGCCTATCCAAGTCTCGAAAAAACCGATGCCGACCGCAATTGCATTTCCAATATCCGCCCCGAGGGAATTTCTCCCACGGCCGCTGCGGTAAAACTCGCATGGCTTTTCGAATCCTCCCGAATGACCGGTCTGAGCGGCGTGATGCTCAAAGATAAACAACCGGATCCCGGATTAATCGGTTTTTCATCGTAGTCTGTTCTCTCACTTCAGATTTGCCAAGCTTCATCCAGCACGCATCTTTTGAAAAAAAGACATTGCAAAACCGCTTAGCTCGCACCATGTTTGGGCGTAACCTAACAAAACAAGGCAATTAACTAAGGATTATGCTTCCTGTGCACGCACCCTACACTCCCGAGCAACGCAAATCGTTGAACTCACTTCTTCTGACACTCGACCAAGCGCAATGTTCTTGGCTCAGTGGATTCCTCGCCGCGTATCAAGGGCAGGGCGTGGCTCCTGCACCAGCGGCCGCCGCCGCGCCATTGGTGGTGGTCTATGGCACGGAATCTGGAAATTCAGAAACCTTGGCCGACCGCGCAGTCAAAGAAGCGAAAAAACAAGGATTTAAGGCCACGATGAAAAACATGGCCGAAATCGCACCCAAAGATTTGGCCAAGGCGGAAAATTTGTTGGTGATCGTCTCGACTTGGGGCGATGGCGAGCCGCCGGAAACGGCCATCTCGTTTTACAAAGAATTCATGACTGCGGATTTGGCGTTGAGCAAAACTCGTTTTTCGGTCTGTGCCTTGGGCGATACCTCGTATGAAAAATTTTGCCAAACGGGAAAAGACATCGACGCACGTTTGGACCAACTTGGTGCAAAACGCGTGCATGCGCGCCAAGATTGCGATGTGGACTTTGAAGAATTATTCGTCACTTGGCTTGGGGCGAGTTTGAAAGCACTCGCTCCAGAGACCAAGGCGGCTACGGCTAGCGTAGTAGTTCCTGCGGCGGCTGTTGCAGCCGAAGAATTTGGCAAAAAAAATCCATATCCAGCCGAGCTGTTAGATCAAATTTGTTTGAATGGGGAAGGCTCAGCGAAAGAGACTTTGCACCTCGAATTTTCACTCGCCGGTTCGGGCTATCAATACGAACCGGGCGATGCCCTCGCCGTGGTTCCCGTGAACGCGCCAGACGTGGTGAAATCCATCATTCAAGCGGCCAAGCTCACTGGCAACGAGACGGTGGAAATCAAACAAACCGGCCCCAAGCTGCTTGCAGATGCTCTGCGGGAAGACCTCGACATCACCGTCCTTTCGCGCGCGGTCATGACCAAACTCGCTGAAGCCGCCAATTCTGCATCATTGCGGGAATTGTTAGATGAGGAGCATAAAAATGATTTCAAAGAATATTGTGATGGTCGCGAAATTTGCGATGCCATCGAGGAATTCGCACCTAACGGCCTGCCCGCGCAGGCCTTAGTCGGCCTCTTGCGGAAATTGCCAGTGCGTCTTTACTCGATTGCATCCAGTCTATTGGCGCACCCCGATGAAGTGCACCTCACCGTCGCCGCCGTGCGCTACCAAGCTCATGGCCGCGAGCGCAAAGGAGTCTGCTCCACCTACCTCGCAGATTTAATCAAACAGGGTGATCGATCATCCATGTTCATTCAGCCCAATAAGAATTTCCGGCTACCGGCAGATGGTTCAACGCCGGTTATTATGATTGGCCCCGGCACCGGAATTGCTCCCTTCCGTGCCTTTGTCGAGCATCGTGCAGCACTCGGTTCTAACGGAAAAAATTGGCTGTTCTTTGGTGATCAACATTACCTCTACGATTTTCTCTATCAGTTAGAATGGCAGGATTATCTCAAAAATGGCACGCTCACCAAGCTCGATCTTGCGTTCTCTCGGGATCAGCCGGAAAAAATTTACGTTCAAGACCGGATGATCGCCCAAGGCCGCGAGCTTTACCAATGGCTTGAAGAAGGTGCCCACTTTTACGTCTGCGGCGATGCCAGCCGCATGGCGGCGGATGTGCATGAGGCACTGATCCGCATCATCGAAGAATTCGGCGCCAAATCGCGCGAGGTGGCCGAAGCGTATGTCGAGGAATTAAAGAAATCCAAGCGATACCAGCGCGATGTTTATTGAAATTTTTTGTTCTAACATTTTCTAACCACTGACTTGTATGTCTGAGAAAAAACTTGCCGTTAATGAATCGATCAAAACCCGCAGCAACTATCTGCGCGGCACCATTACCGAAGGTCTAGCAGATCAATCGACGGGATCGATGTCTGAGGATGATCAACAGTTGCTTAAATTTCACGGCACTTATCAACAAGATGATCGCGATCTGCGTGCCAACCGCCGCAAGCATCGGTTAGAAAAGGCATACTCGTTCATGATTCGCATCCGCGTGCCGGGTGGTGTCTCAACTTCTGAGCAATGGTTGGAAGTGGATCGTATGGCCACGCAATTTGCCAATGGCACAATCAAGCTGACCACCCGCCAAGCGTTTCAATTTCACGGAATTATCAAAAGCAATCTCAAGCGCACCATCGCGGAAATCAACCAAACCGCGCTCGATACCATTGCCGCTTGTGGCGATGTGAACCGCAACGTGATGTGCAATCCGAACCCGTATCTATCAGAAGTTCATGCGCTGGCGCTCAAGGCGGCTCAGGATATTTCCGCACATCTCACGCCGCAAACTCGTGCGTATCACGAAATTTGGTTAGATGGCGAAAAAATCGAAACCACCGAGCAAGAAATTGTCGAGCCGATCTACGGTAAAACTTACCTGCCGCGTAAATTCAAAATCACCATCGCGGTGCCGCCATCGAACGATGTTGATATTTACGCTAACTGCCTGTCATTCATCGCGATCGTGGAGAACGGAAAACTTGTCGGTTACAACGTAGCCGTCGGCGGCGGCATGGGCTCGACGCATGGCAACGATGCAACGTATCCGCGGATTGCCGATGTGATTGGATTTTGCACGCCGGAGCAAGTCGTCGAAGTCGCGGAGAAAATTGTGATCATCCAACGTGATTTTGGCGACCGCACAGATCGCAAGCATTCGCGCTTCAAATACACCGTCGATGATCGCGGCGCGGATTGGATTTTAGCGCAGCTCAATAGCATGTTAGAAAATCCGTTAGGCCCAGTGCGCGAGTTTCATTTTGAAGACAATGGCGATCGCTTTGGCTGGGTCGAGGATGCCAATGGCAATTCCCATCTAACGCTCTACATTTCCGGCGGACGCGTGCTCGATACGCCATCCTATCCGATGCGCACCGGCTTGCGGGAAATCGCGAAAATTCACCAAGGTGATTTCCGTCTGACTGCGAATCAGAACTTAGTTATCGCCAACGTCGCACCACAGCAGCGAGCCGAGATTGAAAAACTGTTAGTCAAATACGGTCTAGCAGATAGTCACCAACAAAGTGCCCTGCGCCTCAATGCGCTCGCATGCGTCGCGCTGCCTACCTGCGGGCTTTCTCTAGCAGAAGCCGAGCGTTACTTGCCCGATTTGCTCACCGAGCTTGAAGAAACTTTGGAGCATCACGGCTTGCGCCACGATGCCATCACCATTCGCATGACTGGCTGCCCGAATGGATGCGCGCGTCCGTTTATTTCAGAAATCGGCTTCGTGGGCCGCAATCCGGGCCGCTACAACGTCTATCTTGGCGGCGGCTTTGCGGGCCAACGGCTTTCTAAGCTGTATAAGGAAAATGTGCCCGGTGGCGAAATCAAAGAACTGCTTTCTCCGATCATAGCGGACTATGCGAAGACTCGAAATGAAGGCGAGCGCTTTGGTGATTTTTGCATCCGCCAAGGCTATGTCGCAGCGACGGTGCAGGGACGCGATTTTCATTTGAACATCCGCCCTGAAGCATTTGCTGCGAATTAACGGCTCTTATCTAACAAATTCATCATGCCTCAATCCACAGTCGAATCTAACAGCATCGAGACACTCGCGTCATCGCTCGTCCCCATGCGTGCAGGCGAGCGAATTCGCGCTCTCTACGATCAATTTGGCGATCGTCTGGTGGCGAGCACGAGCTTCGGACTGCAAGCGGCAGTGATGCTGCATTTGATCCACAAACACGCACCAAAGATCCCGATCATTTTCATCGATACTGGATATTTATTTCCTGAAACGTATCGCTACATGGATGATTTGAAGCAGCGCATGGATCTGGACTTACGCGTCTATCAGCCAGAATTTTCCGCAGCGCGCATGCAAGCACTTTGGGGAAATCTGTGGGAGCAAGGGAAAGCGGGCGCAGATCGTTACGGCTTGATCACGAAAGTTGAGCCGATGAATCGCGCGCTGTTAGAAACAGGTGCCGATGTCTGGCTCAGTGGCCTGCGCCGCAGCCAATCGTCCACGCGTGAACATCGCCCGCTCGTTGAGCAACAGAAAAAAACCATCAAGGCCTATCCGATTCTCGATTGGGCAGACGCGCAGGTGGATCTTTACTTTTATGAAAATGAACTGCCCCGCCACCCGCTCGCCGAAAAAGGTTATTTGACCATGGGCGATTGGCACAGCACGCAACCAGCGTTGGATGGTGATGCAAACTCGTCGCGCTTCGGCGGTGAAAAATTCGAGTGCGGCTTGCATCTTGACTCAGGCGCGCCCGACTTCCAAATTTAACTCCTCAATCAAAAACGATTATGAAAATTGCTGATCATATGGCCGCCACTGTCGGCAACACTCCGCTCATTCGCTTGCATCACGTCACTGCCGGATTGGAGGCCGAAATTTGCGTGAAAGCAGAATTTTTCAATCCGCTCTTCAGCGTGAAAGACCGCATTGGCAAAGCGATGATCGAGGCGGCTGAGCGCGATGGCAAACTTAAGCCAGGTGGCCTCATCATCGAGCCAACTTCGGGAAATACCGGCATCGCTTTGGCCTTCATCGCCCGCGCCAAAGGCTACCGCTGCATTTTAACCATGCCGGAAAGCATGTCGATCGAGCGCCGCGTCTTGTTGCGCCTGCTCGGTGCGGAAATCGTGCTCACTCCGCGCGCCCGCGGCATGAATGGAGCGATTGCCATGGCTCATAAATTGATCGAAGAAAATCCCGGCGCGTTCGGTCCCGGCCAGTTTGATAATCCGGCCAATCCTCAAGTCCACCGCGAGACGACGGCAGAAGAAATCTGGCGCGATACGGATGGGGAAGTGGACATTTTCGTCGCAGGTGTCGGCACGGGCGGCACGCTCACCGGCGTTGGCGAGGTGCTGAAATCCCGCCGCGATGTGAAAGTCTTCGCAGTCGAACCGACGGCCAGTCCAGTGATTTCCGGCGGCGCGCCGGGCCCGCACATGATTCAAGGAATCGGTGCCGGATTTATTCCAAAAAACCTCAACGTTAGCGTGATCGATGAGATCATCCAAGTGACCAATGAGGATGCGATGGCCACGGCTCAAGCACTCGCGCAGTTAGAAGGACTGCCGGCTGGCATCTCCACTGGTGCGAACGTGTGGGCCTCGATGCAAGTTGCCAAACGTCCAGAATCCAAGGGCAAGCGCATTGTCACGATTGGCTGCTCATCGACTGAGCGCTATCTCTCGACTCCTCTAGCAGAAAAAGTCCGCGAGGAAGTCAGCCAGTTGGCGGTTTCAGAGATTTAAGCTGTTCAGAATCGTCATCTAACCGTTTTTCGCCGCAATCATTTATCGATTGCGCGTGATGGCTTTTTTGCTTGAGATTGCCGGGTGAGATATGAGCCGCTGCCGGATGCCCTATTTGCCAAAAATCGCCTAAAACTCAAGGCGTTGCTAAAACGCTCTGCGCTCGCGGTGCTGCATTCCAATGATGTCTATCCTTCAAGTGCGGATGGCGTGCTGCCGTTTCGCCAACTCAGTGATCTCTACTATCTCACCGGAATCGATCAGGAGGAGACGGTGCTTCTGCTTTTCCCCGAAGCAGTGGATCCGTTAGATCGGGAAATCCTTTTCATCAAGGAAACAGATGAATTGCTTGCCATTTGGGAGGGCCAAAAACTTAGCAAAACAACGGCAACTTGCATTTCTAGCATCAGCCGCGTGGAATGGTTAGGCCAGTTCAATGCGATTTTTGCGCGCCTGGCACTGCAAGCTGAGCGACTGTATTTGGTTACCAATGAGCACCAACGCGCGGCTCAACACGTTGAAACGCGCAACGATCGATTCATCAAAAGCTGCCAAGCTCAGTATCCGCTGCATCGCTATGAACGCTTGGCCCCGCTGATGCATCGTTTGCGGATGATCAAAGAGCCAGAGGAAATTTCCGTCATGAAGCATGCGTGCGAAATTACCGAAGCTGGATTCCGCCGCGTTTTGAAAATGATTCGTCCCGGGGTAGGGGAGTGGGAAATTGAAGCGGAATGGGTGCATGAATTCATCCGCCGTGGCTCGCGCGGATTTGCCTATGCACCGATCATTGGCTCCGGTGCCAATGCCTGCATTTTACACTACACGGCCAATGATCAACGCTGCCGCAAAGGCGATATGTTGTTGATGGACGTCGCCGCGGAATATGCGGGCTGGGCTTCGGATCTCACGCGCACGGTGCCGGTCAGCGGTCGCTTTACCAAACGTCAACGCCTAGTCTATGATGCTGTGTATCGAGTGATGAGGGCGACTTATCAAATCATGCGTCCGGGCATACAACCCGCCGAGTTGCAGCGCGAGGTGGTGGCAGTCATGGAGCAAGAATTGATTGGGCTCGGCCTGTTTTCTAACAAAGAAGCTCGCGGCCAAGGCCCGGATAAACCGCTGGTGAAAAAATACTTCATGCACGGCATCTCGCATCACCTCGGGCTTGATGTGCACGATGTCGCCTCGCCGAATCAACCACTCGCCGCAGGCATGGTTTTCACGATTGAGCCGGGCATTTACATCCGCGAAGAAGGGTTGGGAATTCGGTTAGAAAATGATGTGTTAGTCGGTGAACATGATCATTACGATTTGATGCAATCAATCCCAATCGAGGCCGAGCATATTGAGGAATGCATGAACGCGTGATGATTCTATTTTCCAAAACACACAGTGGCAAAATCAACCATGTCACATTAAAGTCGTAAGTATGAGCTCTCCTAATCCTAACAACTCTGGCCGACGTGATTCGCTATCATGGCTGGGCACTGGGTTTTTGTTGCTCGGCATGGCTGCCATCGGGCTCTGCTTCACATCCGTCCCGGGCAAAATCAAACGCGGTATTCTCGAATTAACCGGACGCAACACACCTCCACAAAAAATCGATCAAGCCGCACTCGAAAAAAAAATTACGGCTGAGTTAGATGAGCGCCATCGCAAAGAAGTGGCATCATTACAAGCGGAGCTGACTTCTCTGCGTGCGGAGAAATCCAGCACTCAAAATTTGCAAGAAACCATCGCAGAACCACTACGCGCCAATCAAGTGCTGGGCAAAGTGACTGACATCCGCAAAATGCGCTCTGAGATCCCTTTCAAATCCGAAGTCCAAATCACCCGCGGCGGAATCGCATCCATCGAGCGCGAAGATGATCAGAGCTATACCTCATTCTATCAGTTGTCATTTCGTTTGCCTCAGGCAGCGACGACGATGCAGCAGTTAGAAAAATCTAACAAAAATCTAACAAAGATAATCCCTGGGCTGCCAGCGCTGATGGCAAATGCAAAAGTTTCTCCGTGGTTTGATGAAATCTATCAGGAAAAAGTCAACCGCATCCGGCGCGATGCGAACTCGCTCAATCAAGTTCTCACCAAACATAATCTTTACGATTGTGAAACGATCCTGCACCTGCGCTCGGCATCGGGGAGAAAAGTTTTTTTGATGCAATCTGAAATGGATGTGGTCTCAGATGGCTCGGATGGCGACCGCTTGCCGAAGATGCCGGAGAGCATTGTGAATTCTGCGAATTATCAGCCATTCACCAGTTACGGCTGGCCCAAACAATCTGCCGTGCCCAATCCGATGGTCGTCGGTTGGGAAAATCGCTTGCGCACCGCCCGCGTGGAACTCGCCGATGGCAGCACTCCAGCAGCCCGCAAAACGTGGCTTAGAGAGCGTATCAAAATGTTAGAAACCGGCATCGCGGATTTGAAAAACCGCAGTTTTTTAATTGCAGAGTATGATCCATTCATTGTGATTCCAGTCAATGTATTGCGCTCGAAAGACGAATTTGCTCCCGATCCAGGCGATTACGCGGTGGTGATTTATGGAGATCAAATCTACCCGTCATTCGTGGGGGATGGTGGGCCCACGTTCAAAACGGGTGAAGCGTCATTGCGCCTCGCCAAGCAACTCAATGCGAGGGCCACTCCATATCAGCGGCCAGTCTCGGATTTGAAAGTGACTTACCTCGTTTTTCCCGGCTCTGCAGAGGCGAAAAAATCTCCGCCCAATTATGCGGTTTGGCGGGAAAAGTGTGCGCAGTTGCTTAGTGAAATCGGCGGCCTCGGGCCCGGTTACGAGCTGCATACATGGCAGGATCTTTTGCCCAAACCAATTCCGCCATCACCTGTGACGCCACCCGTTGAAACGAGCCCGATCGTGCCAAGCACAGCACCCGCTAACGGAGTGCGCTGAATTTTTCTAACCGTTTTTTATCGACGAGACCAAGCGGCGCTGGCGCTCATGCCACAACACGCGAAACGTGCGGCTGAACAAAATCAGGCAGATGAGTAACACGCCCGTTTCGTAAATTGGCAAGGTGCCCAACTCGCGATCTCCACGAAAAAAAGCCAGCACTTTGGGCAAATTGCTCAAGCCCCGCGCTAGGCCTAACAGCGCGATGATGCCCGCGCCGATCAATCCGTGCCATGGCATTTTGATCGTAAACAATCCGCAGATGATCCACGCGCCGCCGATCGTCATTGCACCTTGGAAAAATCCAAAGGCGAGCTTCGGATCTAACATTTTTAGCGCGCTGACTCCCATCGCAAGCACGCTGAATCCACAACAGAAAATCAACAATCGCATCGGGCATAGAGTGGAAAGAACAATCGCCCAAGGCAAGGGTTTACAATTCGAGCGATCCTGCTCATTTTTCTCAAGAATGACAATCCATTGGTGCAACGGAAAGTGGCTTCCAGAATCTGAAATGGGTCTTGCAACGACCGATCGTGGAGCCACGCATGGACTGGCGTTGTTTGAAACCATGCGTGCCGTGGATCAAGAGCTTTGGTTTCTCGATGAACATTTTTCGCGCATTTCTGAAAGCTGCACACGTTTCGGCTGGCCAGCGCTCGAGTGTTTGCTCACGCGCGATGATTGCAGAGCGATTTGTCGCGATTTAATGGCAAAAAATGACCTCGCTCACGGCACCGCGCGCTGCCGCCTCTGGATGTCTGCCGGTGCTGGACCGTTGCACGAACTCGCGCGTGGAGCAGATGCCATTTTATGGCTCAGTGCCACTGCCGCAGAGCCAGCGCCCACAGAAATCGCCGTTTGTAAAAGCCCATGGACGCGCAACGAACAAAGCGCGCTCTGTGGGGTGAAATGCGCTTCCTACGCCGAGTCAATCGTCGCACTCGCGCACGCGCGGCAAGCCAGCTTTGGCGAGACTATTTTTCTCAATACCCGCGGCAATATCTCGGAAGCCGCGATGGCCAACGTCTTCTGCATCCATAAAAACACGCTGATGACTCCGCCGCTGACCGATGGCTGCCTACCCGGCGTGACTCGTGCGGTCGTTATTTCTCAAGCGATCAATCGCGGCATTCATTTTCTCGAAAAATCGCTCACCTGGCAGGAATTTTCATCTGCCGCCGAGTGCTTTCTCAGCTCCTCGCTGCGCGGCATCGTCCCAATCACCCGCATCGATTCGCGGCCTTTAGCGATCGGCCCCATCACGCGGCAAATCCAACAAGCGTGGCTAGCAGCAGGCATCGCCTCCGCAAACTAACATCGATTCCAATCACCTTGCCCCTCTTTCTCAGGGCCCTTCTTCCGCCGCCTGCAATACCGGCACCCTAGGACGATGAAACCGCGCTCATTCATGCGCGGAAATTCAGCAGTCGAGCGGTAACGCCAACTCAAAATCTGAACTTCAATGAGACCGCGCTTTTTAAGGCGCGGAAATCTTTGCGTGTCAGGGCAATCAAGCCCCGCTTAAACATGCTTCAATGAGACCGCGCTTTTTAAGGCGCGGAAATGCTGCGCTACTCAACCGCGATCCTCGCTCAGAAACGGGCTTCAATGAGACCGCGCTTTTTAAGGCGCGGAAATGCTTATTTTCCAGCCCCCGCACCACCGCCATCGTATCGCTTCAATGAGACCGCGCTTTTTAAGGCGCGGAAATGCAGCAGACCTTGCGCGCAATGATCTAACCTACATCTTGCTTCAATGAGACCGCGCTTTTTAAGGCGCGGAAATCCAAAAAACCGCCGATCAACCGGAAATTCGCCTGCGTGCTTCAATGAGACCGCGCTTTTTAAGGCGCGGAAATCGCGTCCGGCGTGGCGCAAACAGCGACCGAAGAAGCTGCTTCAATGAGACCGCGCTTTTTAAGGCGCGGAAATCTTGCAGATGCCGAGGCAACATCCGAAAAGAAAAGGCTGCTTCAATGAGACCGCGCTTTTTAAGGCGCGGAAATTTGTAAATTTGCCACAGCTTATAACCCTCAAAGCAAAGCTTCAATGAGACCGCGCTTTTTAAGGCGCGGAAATATATAAGCCATCTTGGTCCATATCGCCGATATAAAGGGCTTCAATGAGACCGCGCTTTTTAAGGCGCGGAAATCTTACGCCGCCTTTGCAACGGAAGCGCAAGCGGTCATGCTTCAATGAGACCGCGCTTTTTAAGGCGCGGAAATATCGTCTTCGGTGGTTGATTGGACGATGGCGACTGACTGCTTCAATGAGACCGCGCTTTTTAAGGCGCGGAAATCAGACTTACGCACGCGCCTGACCGCCCAAGGCCTGGAGCTTCAATGAGACCGCGCTTTTTAAGGCGCGGAAATGTTTGTTGCGCGGCCTGCTGCTCTCGCCACGGCCTCGGCTTCAATGAGACCGCGCTTTTTAAGGCGCGGAAATATTTAATCTCATGTCGCTCCACATCCGCTATGATCTGCTTCAATGAGACCGCGCTTTTTAAGGCGCGGAAATTAGGGGTGAAAGAAATTGTGGGGCGCGGCAGTAACGGCTTCAATGAGACCGCGCTTTTTAAGGCGCGGAAATAGCCCCATAACTGGAATGCTTTAAATAATGCATTTTGAGAGACAGAATGCGAGCACTTATTTAATTAAATACGATGAAGTCGCCAATGAACTTTCGTTTAAAGGATCTAAGTGTTTGAATGTCAAAGAGCGCGAGAGGTGGCCGGGAAATGCTGAGGTCAGGATCGCTCGCGGGCAAAGTCCCATTCCTCATCATTGCCGAACACTTGGGTTATATAATCTGCGATCTCACGGCTGGCGACCATGATTTTCCGTAGCACGCGAGGCTGGAAGCCCAGTCACTGACATCCGGGCCAATGTCGATGATGAGCAGTTGGTCATTTTCCTGATGGATGATTTCTGTGGCCGTGGCGCTGAGGCGCTTCACCTCCATTTCGGTGAGTGAGCAGAGAAACACACTGAACTGCACATGCTCGCCATGATCCTTCAGGAGTTCAAAGAGCTTGGTCCGGCGCTTGTCTTCGGAAACGTCGTAGGTGCAGAGGTAGATGCTGCGGTTATTGCTTATCTCACGACGGGCCATGGCAGAGTGGGGATGTCGCCACGCAGCAGGCGAACTAATAGGCGGGCCTGGATGCGCAAAATCGTGCGCCAGGAACAACGGTAATTGAATTCCGAGTGGGTATAAATTTGGTCGAGCCGTTGTTCCCACGCACGCAGCAGGGCTTTTTTTGCGGCGGGCTTCATGGCGCAGCCGTTGGCATTGGTTTCAAAATCCTTGGGGCGGACCATGCCGGTGTTGATGGCGGTGATGACCACGCTGTCTGCGAGAATGGGGCGGAAGGGTTCCATGAAATCGAGTGCCAATGCGGGCCTGCCGTGGCGCGGGCGATGATAGAGTCCCCACCAAGGATCCAAGCCCTCGCTCCACAAAGCAACCAAGGATTCTTTGACTAACAGCGCGTAGGTGAAGGACAGGAGGGCATTGACCGGGTCTTTGGGCGGGCGGCGGTTGCGGGTGGTGAAATCAAAGTCTGGCAGCTCACCGGTCTTGAGCATGGAGGAAAAGGCGGCGAAGTAGTAGGACGCTCCCTGACCTTCCCAACCCCAGAGAAACTCGGGACCGCCCGCAGCGGTCTGTGCCAGCCGCTGAATTCCCTCTGCTGTGGGATCGAGGGTTTTCAGATGGGCGGCCAGCGCCGTGACGCATCGTTCCTTCGCCTCGCCCGTGCCGTTACGCAGGATGAGGGCGCGCTGATTCGCCACCTTGGCATAGATCAGCGGAATGGTGAAGCGGCTGCAAATTTGCGGGTCCGCTGCCGCTGCATACTGAGCGGCGCGGCTGTAGGAATTTTCGATTCCCATGCCGTGGCTAAGGCCATGAAACCAAGCTCCCGTGGAGAAATGGACGATGGGCTTGCCCTTGTCCATGAGCAGATGGGTGGCTTGGGCGGTGATTTGCACGTTGCCGAAAATCACCACCTGACTGGTATCGATGAGGCGGGTCTCGCCGATGAGTTCACCTTCTTTATGCACGGTCAGGCGCTCGCCCGTCTTGCCAATGCGTGCGCCTTGTTCCTGCACATAGAAAGGAGTGGCCCTGTCGCGGGCTGGATAGAGGCGGCGGGGATCGCTGCCGAGTTCGTGGCTCGTGGTGGCTGTCGCCGACATGGCGGGATCATCCTCACCCGCGTTCACGGAGTCCCGGAGTTCACGGGTTTCATCCGGCAGGCAAATTCCACACAGCGAGCAACCCCAGCACTTGGGGCTGTCTTCTAAGGGCGGCGGCATCACCGGATTTCCCCGGCCCTCACGCACTGCGGCAATCACGGCCAAGGTCTGGGCCTCCAGCTCCGCATCGAAGTCCACTCGCACCCGCGTGCGACTGCCGGCGAAGTAGAGGTAGCCATGATCCGAGCGATAGCCGTGCGCACGCAGCAGCAAGCCTTGGGCCATGAGCTGCACCCGCTCTGGCGGATAGGACCGCAGCGGCACGGCCGGCACGCGGCCGCGTTTGGTCTCTACCGGCACTGCCTCGCCGCCCTCGGGATCGGCAGAAACCAGATCGAGCTTGCCCATGAAGCCGAGTCCCTCATGTGCAAGCGATACGCTGCGGGCAATCTCCGGCGGGGCATCGCCTTCCGGCTCTGGCTCCGGAGCTTTTTCCGCAGTGAGCGATTCCGGGAGAAGTTGGTCGATGCGATCCACCCGGCGATGGATGGCCTTGCCTTCGAGCGTGAATTGATTTTCCTCCCAGCGACCTTCCACATACATCAGGTGGAAAAGTCGCGGACAGAAGGTGAAGCGGTTCACCATGTCCACGGTGGCCCAATCTTCGGGAAGGTTGCTGGAGACGTCGTTGCCCATGGGGGTGTGGGATGGTTCGTTGGGGCGCTGGCGAGCGGGAGTGAGTCAGTCTCTGCGTGGTAGGTGCTGACTCGCTGCCGCTTGCCGATGCGGTATCAGGCGGGTGGAATGGTGTAGCCGAAGAGGGCGAGTTTGCGGCGGAGGAGAGTGTCCAGATGCGGCTTGTCTGGCGGGTGGATGGAAATGAGGCGTTTCCCTTCTTGCTGGTAGAGTTGTTGTTTCTTGAGCATGCCGATTTTGTAGTCCGCAGTGTCCATGCCCCAGTATTCGATGTATACGTCGAGTTCCGGCAGGTAGAAATCCGGGCGGATGGCATGGCCGTTGAGAATGCGGTAGCGCTCATCATATCGGTAGGCGATGTGATGGGCGGCGAGCCAGTCGGCGATGAGGCGCTCGCCATCGGACTGGACGAGGGTGCCGGCTTTGGCGGTGATGGTTTTGCTGAGTTCCACCTTGGCGTCAAAGTTGCGGCGGTCGAGATAGACCTCGTCGAAGCAGGAGTCACAGAAGCTACGCTGGAAGGCTTGCTGGCTGCGGGCGTGCTCTTCGGCGGTGGTCTCGCACCCGCAGCGAAGGCATTTGTGGCGGGCGTTTTCCTGCTGGAGACGCACGGCCTCGCGGATGGCGGTGGCGGCGGAGTTTGCAGCGCGGCGCACGTAGTCTTTAGCGTGGGGATTGTTGGTCAGGTCATCGAGGTCGGCCAGATGCGCGGCGGCGTGGTGGCCAAAACATTTGAGTGCTTTGAGCGCGTATTGCTGAACTTGCGGGTGGGCATCGCGCAGAGCGACGGGCACCAGCGCGGGGATGGCGGCCACGGGATCAGCACCGAAGGGCGCGAGCTTGGCGATGGCAGAGGCCGCCAGGCGGCGG
This sequence comes from Verrucomicrobiota bacterium, assembly GCA_004294095.1. Lineage (GTDB taxonomy): Bacteria > Verrucomicrobiota > Verrucomicrobiia > Verrucomicrobiales > Akkermansiaceae > Luteolibacter. The sequence goes on along the minus strand of RDZR01000040.1, from coordinate 9,323 downwards.
ACTTCGGTGGAGGGGAAGCGCAGCAATGCAATGATTTCTGGCAGCACTGCGGGATCAGTGCCACGCCCGAGTTCGAGCGCGCGCTGGACGGTTTGGTGATGGAGGTCGCGGTCCATGGGCTTTACTTGCTCTTTGTTACGAGGCGATAGCGCTGCTTGGGACTGTGCGGGGAATCAGGCTCGGTCATGGCGATTTTCCCCTCCTTGAGAGCAGGATTGAGAAAAGTCCGGCGAAAGTAAGTGCGATGCCGTAGGTCGAGTCGCTCCATCATCGTTTGAATCGAGAGTGACTCTCCGGGTAGGAATACTGCCAGTAGGCGCGATACTGGGTCACTAGCTAGGTCACTTACTGGGTCACTCGTTTTGGCTTTACTGAGGCTTTCAAGCAAAGCCTCCAGAATAAATTCAGCGAAAGGAGCGGCATCTGCTGCTCGATCCGCAGCGCCGAGAGCGGCATAGTAGCCTGCTTGATTCGCATGAACCACCGTTTCGATAGGCAAATCCCCAAGCTGCGGTTTCCAGCGGGAGAGTGCGAGTGTTTGCCAAAGCCGTCCGATGCGTCCGTTGCCATCCGAGAAGGGGTGGATGAACTCGATTTCGTAATGAAGCACGGTCGCTGCAAACAAAGGATGCAGCTCCGTCTTCTTGAACCAGCCGAAAAGATCCTTGATGACGTAAGGAACGCGCTCTGCCGGCGGTGCCAGATGCACAAGGCGAGTTCCCTGATAGATGCCGACGCCCCCTTTGCGAAAGCGACCGGCATCGTCCGCCAAGCCAGCCATGAGCGCGGCATGGGCTTTCAGAAAATCTTTGCTGGAGGCTGGATCGAGCGAGTCCATAAGCTCATACGCCACCAGCGCGTTCTGCACTTCCTTGATTTCCCGAGGCAGCCCTAACACCCGCTTGCCCGCAATGATGTCTGTGACTTGAGAGAGGCTCAGCGTGTTGTTTTCAATCGCCAGCGAGGCATGAATCGAGCGGATGCGATTCTCCCGCCGCAGCTTAGGCGAAAGCCCCGTGCCCGCACTCGCCCCCTCCCAACGCCCCAATGCCTCACTGATCCGCGAAAGCAGATCAATCAAACGCGGGGTGATGGAAAGTGGCGGGGCGTAGGGCATGGGGTTTTGATGAAATGGCGCTAGAGCTTTAGTTATATGGGCATCGCGGTGGAGAAATACTTGTTATTAGCATCTCCAAACTTGCGGGTTCTCCAAACGCGGTCGATTCCGATTTTCGACAAGACCGAGTGGTTCAATTCTATCGCGTGAACTTCGGAATGGTGGAGCACGGAAGTAATCTCATCGGGCAGGAGAGGCTCACTCCAGACTGGCCATGAAAAATGGTTGTTTCCAGGAGATCGGGTGAAGCCGGGGGTGGCTTTGTTTTTCGATGAATCGACGACTGGATAAAAGGTGAGCCCAATGAAGGCGATGACATTGAGACCGGGGAAATCGAGGAAATCGGTTTTCGCAGGATCTGAGGTTGTGTAGGCCGCCGAGCGGAACTCCGCTGGGTTCCAACGTGAGCTATTCGACACTTTCACGGGGGTTGCTCGTCCTTCGATTTCATCAAGTAGAGCTGGTCCGAAAAATTCTTCGGCTAACATATCACACACACCTTTCATGACTCGCCGTTGTCCCGATTCGATGATGAAATCCGAGCGTCTTGATGCTTTTTCCATTTCTAGCTGCGAAGCCACCGCGACGAGGATCATGACTTCGATTTTACTCTTTCGCTCGACTGCTTGTATGATTTTTTTGCGATGATCAGCAGGAGAAACCGCTTCCACCGTGACGGGTTCTAAAGGGGAGTTGTCTAGGTCTTTAATATCACGAAGGAGATCCCAGAGTTGTTGTGGGAAGTCCGCAGCGAGTGGGTGAGTGGAAGTGGTGGACGGCGTGCCTGTTTGGGAATTCCAACTGAGCTTCGCGTGGGTCTCAGGCCAGATCGTGTCCATCAATCTGAGGAGGCCGAGCGCCGCGAGAAAATCGCGTGGATTGTCTTCCCGTAAGCCGGGGAGTTCGAAGGTATGGTTCATGGCTTTTCCGGGTTGGCGCTTTCGTATTGGTCGGCGAGACGGAGGAGGGATTCGAGGTAAGGCAAGCCCCACCAACCGAAGCGGCGGTTCAACTGCCAGAATCTTTTTGCGACGCCGTCCGAAAGGTGGGCTAGCGGACAGTCTTTGCCCGCGAAGCGAATGGTTTCAGCATCTAGGGGTGCGTCAAAGGGTTCTGGGCTGGCATCGTGGATGACGGGCGCCATGGCGCGGCAGCGTCCGTGATGGCTGGCGATGAGATGGAGGAGGAGAGCTGGCTCGGTGTGGGTGGCGAAGGCTTTAGATTCGGCAACGATGAGTGCGGAGAGCAGTTCGTGGCGGAAGCCTTCGGGGAGTTCGGCAAGTTTGCGGAAATTCTTCGCCATGGCTTGGCTGCACGGTTCGCTTTTGGCGAGTGTGGGCTTTGCTGCGGCGGCTTGTAGCGAACAACCGTGGAGCATCGCTTGGAAGCGGGGATCGAGCTTGCCGAGGTCGTGGGTGGCGCCGGCATCGCGGAGGGTTTGCCGGAGATGTTCGGCGAGACCTTTGGCGTTGGATGCCGCGCGGGAAGAAACCGCTGCCGAGTGGTCATCAAGAAGCACGGTTCGATTGCTGGAGTTGCCCTGCTGTCCTAGATCCGCAGGATCGAGCGGCCATGGGGTGGCTCCCACGCGAGTGCGGTTGGTGAAAAGGACTCCGTCGATGGATTTTGAGGGAAAAGGAATGGCTTTCCAGTCGCCCTTCGATCGCTTGGCGGCTGCATCCCATATTGATTTCAAAGGGTGATCTGCACTTAGGTATTCTGCTAGGAAGGCGGAGAGTTCTGGCATTTTCTCCTTCCAATCTTTCTCGTTAAACACCCAACGTTCTTCGTCCTCATCGGGTTCAAAGAGAGGGTTTGTGATTTCCTCAAAGCGGATGCGAGCCTCATCAGAGATGAGGTGCTGACGGAGTTCGTCGCGGATTTTTTTGTGGAATCGGATGGAGAGTCGGTCACGTGAGAGTAGGTATGCGCGTTCGAATTGATCGAGCGGGCAGGGTTCGTCTTCTTCCGATTCAGGGATAGGAAAGAGAGCCTTCAGCCAATCGCGATTCAACTGGGTGGAGAGAACGAGGATGTCGCCAGTCCGCAGTTCGTTGGATTTTTGAATCGGAGTGGCTTCCCCGGATGAGAAGCGGAAGGCTCCAGTGACTTCGAGTTCGCCTTTGCGATATTCGTCGATGGATTGTTCGGGAGCATCGCCGCTGTTGTCGTTCGTGGCGGTCGGGTTTTCCAACCATGTTCGAGCGTGGTGCAAGGGGACGGTGGCTGCTTCCGTGCCAATAGGTGGAACGGTTCTGAGAATCTCGGCGGCTTTGGATGAATCGCCAATATCCGCTCGCAGGACGACGGAAATTTCGGGGAAGTTGCGGCCGGGGCCATGGGTGTAGAGCGCAGGATCGGGGGAGACGTGCGGCTCGGGCGATGTTTGGCAAAGCAGATCAAGATGGGGAGCGAGCAAGATCGGCGCGTCGGCAGAAGGGGCGAGGAGTCTATCAAAGTCCTGCGTTTTCAGAATACTTTCCTGCATTGCGTCTAGTCCGAAGTCGATGGTAGCATTTTCGCCGCGTGCTAGATTGAGCCACGCAAGCACGACAGGAAGACAATCGCCGTAGAGCGGATCGGGTTTAATGGAACCGACTGCTTCCTCTGGAGTGAAGATCGCGGCGGGTGCTGGAATTTTTCGGCCTTGTCGATTGAGGCGCCCGAAGCGCTGGCGTAGGCAGTCGAGGGGGGCTAGTTCGGAGATCAGGGCATCGAAGTCGAAATCGGCACCAACTTCAATGCATTGGGTGGCGAGGAGGATGAGTTTAGGGCCATCGGCGGGGGGATTTTTCGACTTGAGTTGATAGGTGTCGTTGAGGCTATCGATCAGGACATCCCGATCCATGGGACGCAGGCGACCGGTGAGGAGTAAGACTTTAGCATCGTGCCCTTTCTTGAGTCTCTCGAAGAGCGCCTCGGCCGTGGCGACGCGGTTGACGACGATGAGGATGCGACGGTGGTTTTCTCCTAGAAATGAGATAGCTTTGGCTCCCATGTCGTCGGCCAATTTTTTATGGCGGGCTTTACCTTTTGCGCCTTCCACGACGGGCATCAGCTCGGTGGGCTTGGATGCACTCAAACGGGCTATTATGGTGGGGTCTTGGCGGTCAGCGTGGTCGAGTGAGAAAGGGTCAAGAACTTCGGGCGGCGGCGTGGCGGTCAGTTGGACGGCGGCGAAGGGGAGTTCGATTTCTTCTGTGGCTTGCTTCCGGAGTTCGGCGACGGAATTGAGGGTTTGCGAGAAGGCTTTGGCAGTGTGGGCTTCATCAAGAATGAGAAGGCAATCGTTGGCGAGCAAAGCGGCGTGGATGGGGCGGGCATAGGCGGACACTCCATAGCCACGGAATAGCAGGCGTGAGCCGAGTTGGTCGAGGGTGGTGGTGATGACCAGGGGCTGGGTGGGCGTTCGAGCCCATGAATGGTCGGTGAAAGTTGCGCCGCGTAGCGGGTAGGTTTCGAGGGGAGAACCATTTTCTATGCCGGAGAGATTTTGAAGGGCTAGGGCTACGGGTTCTAGTTGAGATTTCTGCGTCCCAGTAAGATGGAATTTTGTGTCCTCGAAGTCCTCATTCTTGCGCTGCCCACAGGCGATAGATAGTTTTGCTGCAATGGTTTTGGCTCGTTCGTAAGCTTCATCGACGACGATGCGGCGATTGACGGCGAAGACGATGCGCACTGGTGCGGTGCGTGGATCTGATGGCTGTGCGGCTTGGCGTGCAAGATTGTAGATGGCAATATCGATCACCGTGGTTTTTCCAGTGCCGGTGGGGAGAGTAACCCATTCCCGCCACTTGCCTGAGGCGGTTTCCTCCGCCATTCGCTCTTGCCATGGAAAGGGATCGTAGGCCCAGATGGATTGGAAGAAGGTGGCGAAATTAGGAAAAGGTTTCATCGGAATGAGATGATTTAGATTGGATAGGAAGGCACAGCCCGTAGCCGCGATAGCGACCAGCTCCCAAGAGTAGGGGGCCTTCAACGGGTTCAGAAAATTGGATGCTGGCGTGAATGTGGAAACGCGGCGGACGCCCTGAGCGGGCGGTGGGTGCTGCGAAGGCAAAGGCGGCTGGCACGCCCGGCAACGGTGAATGAGGTGAAACATCGATATGCTCCGGGATGGGCAATCCGATGCGTTGGCAGGCTTCGCCGATGATTTTCACACAGCTCTCATGCCAAGCGGCTGGGTCTTTTCCGAAATGCGGCTTGGGGTGTCGATCGAGGATAATCGGGGTGACAGTATGCCATTTCGAGCTGGGCTTGGTCCAACGAGAAGGCCGCAGAGCTTGTCTTGGATCAGGTAATTCCTCGGGAGCGAGACGGATTTTCCAAGCATTGTCGGGTGGGGTGAGGGTGATCACTCCGCCTTCATCTAACAGCGCGCCGAGCATCTGTCGCCATTGGATGCGGAAATCGGCGGTATTCATGCCGATTGCCTCGGGTGCGGGCAGGGCGATTCCAAGACCCAGCAAATGGCCAGTGGCATGTTCCCTCCCGACGAATGCGAGCGGGAAAATAGATAGATGGCAGGATGTGGTCGGGGCGGTTGCTTCGCCGGGTTCGCCCGCCGCGTGGCCACTGATCCAAGATGGGATGGGGCCGAGTGATGGGTTATCATGCCAGCGTTTTAGCAAGGTCTTGTGGAAGACTTCGGTGAGCTGCCAAGTGGATGGCAGACCCATGCGTGTCCCTTCTATTTGTTTTAGAACGAGAAAACGGTTGTCCCATGGTGTGGTGGCGAGCGCGGATTTCCATTCCTCTGAGTATCCATGCCAGCGGTGGCGGGGATCGTGGCGGCCGCGCGGCGAGGCTGCGGGCTTGAGGGGTTTATCTGGCCTTGCGGTTCGCGCTGCCGTATCGATGAGGCTGTCCATTTCTTTACTTCGGGCATCGGCATCAAACGCGTCTTCAGCTGATTCCAGCAAGCCGTCCCAATTGACCCGCAGACGGAATTCCGGTGTGCAGGGTTGGTTGGACTCCAAAGGCCGAATCACTCGCCATTCATCACCGACAGGCGGCAGTTCATCGGAAAGGGTTGCGATGACGAGGGAGTGGGAATGACCGAAGCGAGGCAACGATGAAACGAGTTTCCCGAGAGAATCACGGATGGCTTGTGGCAGCTCCGCATCGCGCCAGTGGAAAAAGACGGTGGGCTGGTCGGGATCGAGAAAGACGGTGGGAAACGAACGTGCTTTGCGCGGGTGTTTGATGCCGTTTTCGGCTGCGGAGGGATTCTGCGGCACATAAATTCCGTCGAGCAGTTGTTCGTCGGCAAGATGTTTGTCAGGAATGACAATGACGGGAGGAGCCTGGCCAAAAAACCAGGATAAGGCCTTACGTGATGGTTCTGTGTTTCCGGATTTGTGGAGGACATCGATGAGGGCAAGACAAAGCCTGGCCGGGTGAGGTGGCCATTCTACCTCGTCCCGGTTGCCCCACGATGCCGCCACATACCTCCCTGCGGGGAATTGTAGCGATAGGGTGAGGGACATATTATTCGGCAGGTGCGGTTTCGCGATGGGCTTTCTGGGAATTGATGACCAGCTCGCGCAGGGCGGGGGATGGGGTGAGTTGGATCGGGGTATCTCTCCATGTGAGTCCGGCCGTATTTGCTTGTTCGATGGACTCGTTGAGAATTTGGCGGGTAATGTCCGTGGTGAGTGCTTCTTGGCTCGATGAAGCGCCAAGCAACACCCATTCTGGTTTTGCCCCATCATCGTGGATCAGATCACAGCGTGAGCGCAGGTGCCAACCCCGCTCGACGTTCAGAGCGGCGGCATGCAAGGCGATGGCGGCGAGAACGGTTTGGCCGTAGGAGGAGAGATCTTTGCTGTCGACCAGGAAATGAAGCTGGCGCAGGGCGGCAAAGGAGATGGTGGTGGACTGCTGGATGTAGTCGCAGGTTACGCCGCCGTGCATCTCTTTGGTTGTTTTATTTTCTCCGTCCCATGGAACGCTGCTGTGGTTGATGTCGGATGCGTTTTCCAACTTCTTCTTTTTTGCGGCAGCCTTGACCGCAAGAGCAGTCCAAGCGTCATCATTCTTTCCTGCTTCGGATTTCATTGAGGCAGCGAAGGACTCTTTTGCAATATTCAAAGGATCCTCTCTGGTTCCCGCCCGGAATGTTTCCTTCTCAATGTTCACTGCCGCCAACTCACTCACTACACAGCGGGTATATTTCTCGCCGAGGCCGCCTGAAATGCCCGTTGAGTCCCAGCTTCCGAACAGGAGGCTGGCAGGCGAGATTTCATAGACGGCGGTGGCGTTTTTGGAGTTTGCCTTGATGGCTGCTTTACCTTCCTTGGTGAAAGGAAAATGCTTTCCTTCGGCGTTGACTGAATCGCGGATAATTGCGTCAAAAATGCGGTGAGGCGCTTCAAAGCAGGTGATCGCACCAATGGCTTTTTCCAAGTCGTTCCCGATGCCGGAAAAGTCCGTGACGATGTGGGGGAGGAAGATGTTTCCCGCGCGGATGTCGGCTAGCAGAGCGTCCTCCATGCGATTGGCCTGACTTTGGACACTGTCGATGATGGTGCACTCGACAGAATTCTCGAAACCGGGAATGCGGCGCTTGGATGTTTGATACTTCCCGCCTGCAACGGTGCAAGGGAAGATGATTTCTCCCTGACCGTAGAGCGGCTGGAGGCGGAGACGAAGCCGGAGGCCGGCGGCGGATTGGACGGCTTGGTGGAGTGTGGTGTGTTTCATGGAATATTCAGTTTTGGAGAAATGGGAGAAGTTGGCTTTGATTTTGCGGCGAATTCTTTTTCGTAGGCGTCTTCGAGCGTAAGGAATTTCTCTTCGCCTGATTTACCGTAGGGATTTCCTGTCGGCAGATCGTAGTGGTGACGTTCGCTGCTGCTGGGGCTTTTACAGGAGTTTGACATCGGTTGAATCTATCCCGCTGAGAATTGGAAGCAAGAAAAAATATAGTCATATGCTTTTGCAGTATTAAATAAATTTTGCAGTATTAAAAATTGACAGGTATTCCGTTATCTGAGAGAGTCCCCTAGCCCCGGGGTCTCATTGAAGTTCATAGGCGTTCGCAGTGTATGAACTGCGGTAACAAGATTTCCCCGGGGCACCTTCTCTTGTCTGTGGAGACTCGATGACTGAGGGTGGGATTGGGGGATGTTGCAAAAACGACGGTTGGATAGCGGAAAAAGGTCAGAAGAGATTGTCGTCACAGCTGCCATTCTATTCCCACCGCCCGATTCGTCGGGGCAGGATCGGGTTGAAGATTGTAAAATCAGTAATTCGAAGGTAAATTTTCGACATGCGACTGACCATGGAGATTCCAGATTCGGTAATATCCTCGGCTTCGATGAGTGCGGCGGACCTGACTCATGAGCTGACGAGGGAACTCGCGCTGTCGCTGTATGCGCGAGGGATTTTGTCGGCAGGCAAGGCGGCAGAAATGGCGGATTTGACGCGCCGTGAGTCCGAGGAATTGCTTGGGGAGCGTCGCATCGAGCGCCCGCTGACGGCAGGTGATTTGGCGCATGAATTTGAATGGGCGGGATCGAGGTGATCTTGTTCGTAATCACTCGCTTGGCGACGAGTTGTGGGGTTTTTCCGCCAGGGAATTTGGAGGTGTGGGCGTAGAAGCGCATGGGGAACAGAGTGGGAAGTGATGGCGAATGAGAGCGGTGCCGTGGCGAGGGTGTTAGATTGTTAGAAAAGCAGGGATGTGCCGTTTTTCATATGTGATTAGATCTAAGATATTTAGATCATTAATGGATAAAAAAAGTTAGAGCGGGCTGATCGCCTTGTGGGCGATGGTGATGCTTAAAAAATCGTCAAGCACTGGACGCAAGGGTGGGGGGAGCGCAGCACTTGACGACTTTGGGGCTCGCGGCGCTGAGCGACGCGGCTGAAAAAAGTGGATGTGTTAGGTTAGCCCTAAAAATTACCTGCGCTTGCCGTCTTCCTCTTTGAGGATCGTGTCGAGCGGGGCATCGGCATCGCGGAGTTGTTCGTCGGAAGCCATGCCGTATTTTTTCGCGCGGCTGGCGATTTGCTTGCGGGAAATTGAGGCCATGGCTGCGGCTTGTCCTGCTGCGTCTGCGGAATATTGGGTGGCGTTATCTTGATGCACATTCAGAATGGTGGCAGTGGCAATGGCATCGATTCCGGCACCTAAAAATAGAAATTCCCAATCATAGACTTCCGTTTGGTGTTTGATGCGATCGGCGACTTGCCTCCAAGT
>RDZR01000091.1 GCA_004294095.1 Verrucomicrobiota bacterium | reverse complement strand
AGTGAAATTTTACATTACGAGCAGAAAAAAACTCCAAAAAACGTGAAGCGGCCTCCCCATTCAGCTGTGTCCTAGACCGGAGGTCCCGTGGACATAAACCTCATCAAGACATAGGATGGTTTCGCTTGTCTGCTGCCGCTTGAATTCGCGGACTCAATTTCCTCCGCAACCCATCACTGCGGGTAATATGGACGCAGCATCCAATAGCAAACCGGCCCAGTCACGGCGACGTATAACCACATCGGGAAAACCCAGCGGGCCAGCTTGCGGTGGGTGGAAAAATGGTTGGTCCAGCCGGCGATGAAGGTAAACAAAATGAATGGCAAGCTGACCGCCGCTAGGACGATGTGCGAGATCAGCAAGGCGAAATAAATGGTGCGCTCCATGCCTTGGCCGCCGAAACGTATCGGATCGTTGGTGATGTGATAGGCGACGTAGGAAAGCAAAAATAAAACGGATAGAAACATCGCAAAGACCATGCACGCACGGTGTGCTCGGATGTTGCCCACTTTGACAAAAATCACGGCAACGAGAAGAACCACCGCGCCTAAGGCATTGATCCCCGCATGGATCGGGGGCAGCATGTGAGTGCTCCATCCATCAGGCAGCGGAATGCGAATTTTTTCCATCGCAACAACTAGCAATAAAATCAACGTGGAGACGATCCACGCCGCGGTGCGGAGTTTGCGAGAAAGTTCGGAATTGGGTGGGCGTTTCAGCCAAGTGGCGCGTTCTGAATTCATGGCTCTTTGGGCAAATCGACTTTGGTCGTGCTTGCATTCCGGTCCAACTCAGCGCGAATCCGCTGATAGAGATCATCTTTTAATTTCTGATAGAGTTGTGGATCGCGTGCCATCGTCTCTTCTGATTTTGCATCCGCAAGCGGCCATTTGCCGATGACTTGGAAATCTCGATTGACTAACATAAATGCCAAATCGTGGGCGAAGCGTCCGTTAGCAGCGATGTCCGCCGGGTCGGTGCGCTCCCGAATGCCAAAAAATTTCAACGTATTCTGCATGTAGTCGTGAGTGGTTTGCGCGTCACCGGCATTGATGAACCACCAGTTAGAAACATCGGCACCCAACGCGCTGGCATAATCTTTCAAGCGATCTAGGCCATCATTTTCAGGATCCACACTCACGCATGCGATGTGGAAATCCGGATGACTCTTGAACGCGTCGTAAATTTCTCTCAGCTCTTGGCCGTTGCGCCGTGCACAATGCGGGCAGATCGCAAAAAATTCTGCTACTAGCCAAACTTTTCCACGGAGATCGGAAAGTTTAATCGGCTGGCCATCTTGCTTGATACCACTGAGGTCCCGCTCGATCGGGAACCATTCTTGGACTTTTTCTTTGCCCGTATTCATCACCAACTCCGGCTGCACGTGATTTGAATTTAGTCCCTTGCGCAGCCACATGGCGGTGCCGATGATGGCTGCGCAAATCAGGGCGACTCCGCAATAAAATAGGGCAATCGTGGTGCTGCGCTTCATGAGGGTGTATCAGTTTCTTTGAGCAAAATTTCAATCGTATCGTTCATCAATTTTTCAAGCTCTTGTAGGTTATTTCTTTCAGTGCCGGTGAGCACGTGTTGTGCATCCCAACCGGCGGCTTGATCAAAATCAAAGCGCGCGATGTAAGGTGGGCCACCTTGTTTTTGCGGGACAACCGCACGGCGGATATGGCCATTACGATCTAACAAAACAATCGAGCTATCAAAGTGCCATTTGTCATTTTCAAGATGCGGAAATACGTTGGTCTTGAGTTCGTTTTTAATAAATTTATGCAGCGTTTTTTCTTCGTTGGTGCCAAGCTGCCATTGCGGAAGTTGCATGCCGTGCTGCTGCGCAATACCTGTTAGAGAAGGGATTGCCTGATCTGCGGGCAACGGATCCACTAACAAGCTGACAAGGGCAACTTCTTGATTGGCCGCGAAGTGCTTGGCGGCACGCTGCATCACGCCAAGGCTATTTTTGCAGCCCTCTGGATTGCTGGTGCTGATGGCATGAATGAGAACCACACGGCCGCGTAAGTCGTAAAGATTCACAATTTTTCCATCTTGCCGGACCATGCGCAAATCGCGTTCTTTGGTGATGCGATAGATCATCGCTGGCCGATCGTCCTTGGCGGTGCTCATCGTCCAAGTGCCGTAAGCGCGGAGGATGAACCAACCGCCAATGATCATGATGCCAACGAGGATCAACGCCGTGTTGCGCAATTTTTTGGGATCGCGCACGGCAGGCTCTAGTGGAAAATCAGGATGTGGCATCGGGAAAATCTTAGCTGCTAGCCGAATCCAAGCAAGCCAGAGAATTCTAACAGAAAAATTTCAACGCACTTGAACCTCGAACAATGCCGGCCAGTATTTTCCAGTGATGAGAAAGTTCCCAGTCTTCGCATCATGCGCGATGCCATTGAGCACTTCAGCGCGGTGAGGTTTGGCGAGTTGGCTGCGTAAATTTTTCAAGTCCAACCAACCGGTCACGCGGCCGCTCTTGGGGTCGATGCGGGCGATGCGCTCGGTCATGAATATGTTGGCAAAAATTTCACCATTCACCCACTCGAGCTCGTTCAACATGTTCACAGGATTTCCCGCATCTGTCACATGCACGCGGCGCACGACGCTGAAGTCACTGGCATTCATCCACTGCAAGACATCACTGCCATTGCTCATGATGAGGTCGTTCCCATCGTTAGTAAGCCCCCAGCCTTCTCCTTGGTAATTAAACTTCCGCAAGGGCTTGAGTGAATCAGGATCAAAGACATGCACCGTTTGCTCCTTCCATGTGAGCACCCAAAGCTCATTTTTGAAATGAGTGAGCCCCTCGCCAAATTCCCGCGCGGAAAGGGCGCGGCTGCGCAAAATTTTCCCCGTCAACGGATCGACTTCACGCACCGTCGAGGCGCCATATTGGCCGGTGCTTTCAAATAGACGCCCGCCCACGAGCTGCAACCCTTGAGTGAATGCGCTCGGATCGTGCGGGCGCGTGGAAATCACCTCATGGCTCAAAATCTGCGGCGGTTTATTGCAAGCCAGAATGCTTAAACTACAGCACGCGAGAATGAACCAGCGCCGCGCAAATTTGAGGTGAGAAAATTGCTTCATCGGATCAATCAAGGCGGGTGAGTTCGACAAATACATCTTCTAAAGTCGCCCTGTGGCTCTGCAATGCACGCAAGGGCCAGCCATGCTGTGAAACTAACTGATAGATTTGCTCGCGCACGTCGTGGCCTGAATCGACCCAAATCGTCAATTCACTCCACTCATTTTCTAACGGATTCGAAGTCACTTTTTTCACATGCTCAAGGCGAGAGATGGCACCACAGAGGACCTCGGCATTCGCCTGGATCTCTGCATGGATGCGGCCCGCAGTGCGCATTTGCTCGATGAGATTGGCAGGCGTATCGGCAGCTTTGATTCGGCCGCCGTCAATGATGATCACGCGGTTACAGGTCATTTCCACCTCGTGGAGAATATGGGTGGAAAGCAGCACCGTGTGCGAGCGCCCAAGCGTGCGAATGAGTTCACGAATTTGGCGGATCTGGTTAGGATCGAGGCCATTGGTCGGCTCGTCTAAAATGAGCAATTCCGGATCGTGAACCAAGGCATCTGCGAGGCCCACACGCTGGCGGTAACCTTTGGAAAGGGTGCGAATCATTTTCCGCCGGACATTGCCAAGCCCGCAGGTATCGATGACTTCCGCGACGCGCTCGCGAGTTCTGCGCGAGTCGAGCCCTTTGAGTTGGGCGCGGAATTTCAAATACTCGCGCACGCGCATGTCATCGTAGAGTGGGACATTTTCCGGCATGTAGCCGATTTTTTTACGAGCGGCGATCGAGTCATGAAAAATATCGCAGCCGCCGATCGTTGCCCGTCCGGAGCTTGGTGGCAGGTATCCGGTGAGCATGCGCAGAGTGGTTGTCTTCCCCGCACCATTTGGACCGAGAAAGCCGACAATTTCGCCGGCGGCGACGGAAAATGAAATTCCCTTCACCGCTTCGTGGCGTGCGTAGTGTTTGCTGAGATCTTGAACTTCGATCATGAAAAAATGATTCGGCTGGGGCGTAATTTCCTGCTTGTGCGATTGACGCGAAGGTTGCGGCCCCTTAATGAAGCCTTGCGCATGACTAACCAAGCGGGAAATGCACCGCCACCGCGCATATTTTTTAATTTCATCTCATGAACTCCTCGATCTCGGCGCGGCTCAATGCAGACTTGATAGAATCTAACTACGCCAAATGGTGTCAAGACCCCGAATCTGTGGATTCTCAATGGGCGATGTTTTTTCAAGGATTCGAGCTAGGTGCTGCCCAACTCAAGCCACACACTCCTGCTCCAAGTGCACCGACCGCAAGCACGCCTGCCTCTGCCGCTCCGCTCAACGATGAGCAAACGGCTTTCTACGGGCGAGTGACGAGCTTGATTTATAATTACCGCACACTTGGTCACACCCAAGCGGCGATAAATCCGTTAGAGCCAATTCCTCAACGCAATCCAAGGCTCAACCTGGACCGCTTTGGTCTCAGTGAAGCGGACTTAGATCGCGAAGTGGCAAACTCATTTTTCCGCCACGGAGATCGCATGAAACTGCGCGATATGATCGCCGCGCTTGAGGCCACCTACTGCGCAAAAATTGGCTTCGAGTTCATGCACATCGATAACACGACGGTGCGCCATTGGGTGCGTGAACGCATCGAGGCTCATGCGACCATCTCTGATGAAAGCCCAGAGAAGATGATCGATGCGCTCGGCTGGGTGCTGGAATCGGAATTATTCGAGCATTTCCTCGGTAAAAAATTCATCGGAGAAAAACGATTTTCTAACGAAGGTGGAGAAGGCTTGATGATTTTGCTCAACGCCATTCTCAAGGCCTGCCCATCGCGCGAGGTGAAGGAAATTGAAATGGGAATGTCCCACCGCGGGCGCCTCAACGTGCTTGCTAATTTTGTCCGCAAATCTCTAACTACTTTACTCTACGAATTCACGCCGAATTTTATCCACGATCTCATCGCGGGCGATGGCGATGTGAAGTATCACCTCGGTTATGAAAGTGTGAGTGAACTGGCCGATGGCAAAGTGCGGCTAAGCCTCGCTGCCAATCCAAGCCATCTCGAAGCAGTCAACTCCATCGTCGAGGGCAAAGCGCGTGCTCGCCAGCGCGTGCTCGCCATCGAGGGCGAGGGCGATATCGCGCGCGGCCAAGTGTTGCCACTTCTGATGCACGGAGATGCTGCCTTCGCCGGCCAAGGATCGGTGGCGGAAGTTCTGAATCTTTCTCAGCTCAAGGGCTATCGCACCGGTGGCACCATCCATATCATCATCAACAATCAGATTGGCTTTACCACTTCTCCTGCCGATGCGCGTTCTACTCATTATGCGACGGATGTGGCAAAAATGATCGAAGCGCCGATTTTACATGTGAATGGCGAGGAGCCGATGGAGCTTTACTGGGCCGCGTTGTTTGCCTTGGACTTCCGCCAAAAATTTGAGCGGGACATCGTGATCGATATGTATTGCTACCGCCGCCAAGGGCACAATGAGGCGGATCAAGCGGCATTCACTCAACCGCTCATCGCCAAAAAAATTGAAAGCCGCGAAACCTTTGGCACCATTCTCAAGCGACAACTCACTGAGCGTGGCATCATCAGCCAAGCCGATGCGGATCAATTGCAAAATGCCATCGAGCAGCGCTTCGAGCGTGGCTACGAACGGATGTTAGAGTTAGAAAAAGCGGGTGACCGCACCGTCTTCAGCGGCTCTACCGGAGTGGTGCAGCCTGAATACTCGCACGCTCCGGTTTCGACCGGCGTGCCCAACGAAATGTTGCAACACATCGGCGCCGTTCTAACAACCGTGCCACCGAATTTTAAGCTCAATCCAACTTTGGAAAAACGCTTCCTGCCGCGCCGCGTCGAGGCGATGAACAATGGCGGCCCGATCGATTGGGCCATGGCGGAATCTCTCGCGTTTGGTTCATTGCTGTTAGAAGGCACACCCGTCCGCCTCTCCGGTCAAGATTGCCGCCGCGGCACGTTCTCTCAGCGGCACGCCGTTTTCTATGATTTCAATAACAGAAATCGCCACATTCCGTTAGAGCGCTTGAGTGATGATCAAGCACGATTCTGCGTGCACAATTCATTTCTATCAGAATTTGCAGTGTTAGGATTTGATTACGGATATTCGCTTTCCTATCCAAAAATGCTGACCTTATGGGAAGCGCAATTCGGTGATTTTGCCAACGGCGCGCAAGTGATCATTGATCAATTTATTTCATCCGCAGAATCCAAATGGCAGACGCCATCGGACTTGGTCATGCTCTTGCCGCACGGCTACGAGGGCATGGGTCCGGAGCATTCCAGTGCTAGGCTCGAGCGCTTCTTGCAGCTTTGCGCGGAGAAGAACATGATCGTCGGCAATTTCACCACTCCAGCACAATACTTTCACGCTCTCCGCCGCCAGAAACGCCGCGACTTCCGCAAGCCGTTGGTGCTGATGACTCCGAAGAGTCTGTTAGGAAAACCAGAAGCCGTTTCTCAATTGTCCGATTTCCAAGAAGGCACCTGTTTTCAAGAAATTTTACCGGATCTCAAGCACTTCGCAAATCCAGGCGAAGTGAAGCGGATTATCTTTTGCACCGGCAAAATTTTTTACGATCTGATGACCTACCGCAGCGAACATGGCATTGAAGATGCAACGCTCATTCGCATTGAGCAGCTTTATCCATTCCACCGAGAAATGGTCGAAGCCATCATCAGCCAATTTACCAATGCCAGCCACTTTATTTGGTGCCAAGAAGAGCCGCTCAATATGGGCGCGTGGTCCTACATTTTCCCACGCCTCGAGCGCGTCTGTGGTGCCAAAATCCGCTACGCTGGCCGTGACACCGCATCCAGTCCTGCCGCCGGCTCCAAGGCCATGCACTATCGCGAGCAGAAGCAATTGATCGTCGATGCTTTCACGATCTAACATTTTCTAACAATTTTTCTAAATCATTTTTTACAGCCCTACGCCATGACCACCGATGTCAAAGTTCCCGCTTCCGGAGAATCGATTACCTCCGCCAATATCGCACGTTGGCATGCCAAAAATGGTGAGATCGTCGCCAAGGGAAGTGTGCTCGTTTCGTTAGAAACCGATAAAGTCTCCAATGAGGTGGAAGCACCAACAAGTGGCATGCTCACGATTTTAATCAGCGAGGGTGAAGAAGTGCCGATCGGCACCGTCATCGCTCGCATCGTCGAGAGTAGTGCTGAAGCCGCCGCCGCAGAAGCCACACCGGAACCAACTACGATGCCCGCCGTAGCACCGGCTGCGATACCTAGCTCTGGCGGAATCGTAGAAATCCGCGTGCCCGCCTCGGGAGAATCGATCACCTCTGCCAACATCGCCGCTTGGCGCAAAAGCGATGGTGAGTTGGTTGCTCAAGGTGAAGTTCTCGTTGCGTTAGAAACCGATAAGGTCTCTAACGAATTGGAAGCTCCGATTTCAGGAAGGCTCAAAATTTTAGTCTCCGAGGGCAATGAAGTAGCGATTGGGGCAGTCATCGCCGTGATGGAGCCAGCTTCTGTTAGCACACCTGCGCCGGTTGCCATGCCAGCCGCCGTTGCTACCCAGCCCCCCGCGCTCAAGCCAACCGTCGAGGCGATGCCAGCTCCCCTGCCCGCCGCTTCTCATCAACCAGACTTCAAAGCCAGCACGACTTCGATCGAGCGTGGAATTTCCTCCGAAGCCGTGAAGGAAGGACGCACAACTCGCCGCAAGATGTCGATGATGCGTCGAAAAATTGCCACACATTTGGTCAACGCCCAGCAAACCGCCGCGATTCTCACGACTTTTAACGAGGTGGACATGTCGGCGATCATGGACCTGCGCAAGCAAGTGCAGGATGAATTTCTCAAGAAGCATGGCGTGAAGCTCGGCTTCATGTCGTTTTTCGTCAAAGCCGTGAGCCAAGCTCTCAAGGACGTTCCTTCGATCAACGCCCAGATTGATGGCACGGATATCATTGAAAATCATTTCTACGACATCGGAGTCGCCATCGGCACGGAGAAGGGGCTAGTCGTTCCAGTGCTGCGCGATTGTGATCAAAAATCATTCGCGCAAATTGAGCAAGACATCCTAGATTACGCACAAAAAGCCAAAGCGGGCAAAATCACCCTCGAGGACCTCAGCGGCGGAGTTTTCACGATCTCCAATGGCGGCACTTATGGCTCGCTGCTTAGCACTCCGATCTTGAGCCCACCGCAAAGCGGCATCCTCGGCATGCATACGATCCAGCAGCGCCCAGTCGCCATCAACCAACAAGTGGTCATTCGGCCGATGATGTATCTTGCACTCAGCTATGATCACCGCCTCGTGGATGGCAAAGAGGCCGTTACTTTTCTAATTCGCATTAAGGATCTTCTGGAAACTCCTTCACGCATGTTGCTCGAAATGTGATGGGCAAAATGGCGGTAGAGGTCCGTAATACAGCCTTTAGCAAACATACCTGCATAAGCTCCAGAGGACGGCATGGCTCAAAGTTCAGCCGACTAAATGTGTTGAATTTTTAAAAACCCATCTTAACCGTGTAGATTGAAAATAGTTTATCTACGCCATTCAATCTTACTGTCGCCATTCCCTATGTGGTCGAGAGATCTGCTGAACGATTCATTAAAAAATCTGTTCACCTTTTAATGCTCTGGCATAAGCTATGCTCAATCAATATTTTGATAATAATAACTTAACGACATATGCTCACGGACCCATTCAAATCAACACGCCGCCCTAGCTTGATGCCTTGGCGCAACATCGCCCTCATCGCCACAGCATTAGCCTCATTTGCTGCCCCCTCTATTGCCAAAGCAGAGGAGAAGCCGGTGCTCACCATTTTCAATTGGTCTGAATACATCGACCCTGAGGTTTACCGCCAATTCGAGAAGGAGTTTAATTGCATTGTCAAAGAGACCAACTTCGAAACGCCCGAGGAAGCGCTCAACAAGATGGTCGCAGGCGGATCTCGCACATTTGACATCTGTGCTGTCGGCGGCGGTTTCAAAATGCAAGCAGGCATTGCTATGGACGTGCTCAAGAAGCTTGATCACTCAAAAATCCCAAACATTAAGAACCTAGGCCCGCTTTTCCAAAATCCGGCCTACGATCCTGGTAATAGTTACTCAATTCCCTACCAATGGGGCACGACCGGCGTGCTCATCCGAAAGGAACTATTACCTGCAGAAGGCTTCTCGATGAGTGCCTTTTTCGATGAGAAAAAACAACTTGGGCGTTTCGTTCTCATTGATTCTACCATTGAAATGATCGGCTATGCCCATCTTTATCACGGGAAATCGGTTAACAGTGTAGAACTTCCCGACCTTAAAAAAGCCATCGATCTACTCACCGTCGCCAAAGGATCTAAAAATTTCATGGGTTTTGACGGTGGTGTCGGCGGTCGCAGCAAAGTCGTGGCAGGCACCGCGGACTATGCCATCGTTTATAATGGTGATGCCAACCGCGTGCTGAATGAAAACCCGGGTAAATTTGCTTACGTCATTCCGAAGGAAGGTGCTCCACTCTGGATTGACCAGCTCTGCATCGCCAAGGATGCACCCAATCCTGAGCTTGCTTATGCTTTCTTAAATTACGTGCTCGATCCCAAGATCGGCGCGCAAATCTCTGCTTGGACGAAATACGCGACACCGAATCAAGCTGCGAAGCCGTTCCTGCCAGCCGAAGATCTCGCCAGCCTCGCAATCTACCCTGACGAAGAGACTGAGAAACGCCTCCAGCTGTTAGAGGGAGTTGGCGAAAAAGAAACTCTCCGCACCGAAGCTTGGACTGCCATTAAAGCCGACTAAGCTGGCACGCAACGGACAACACGGCAATCACCCATGCAATGTTGTCGGTCGTTGGCCGTGCTTGCTGCACTACTGGGTCATTTATTTATCGTCTCCGCGCACCAGTTAGAAGCACACACATGTCGATCAACGTTATCGCCGTTCATAAAACCTACGGGACCACGCTTGCCCTCTCCAATGTGGATCTCATCGTCAAACCCGGAGAGTTCATCACACTTCTTGGCCCATCTGGCTGTGGCAAGACCACGCTCTTGCGCATCATCGCTGGCCTAGAGCGTCCCGATAGTGGCTACATCCACCTCGATGGCAAAGATATTACCCACGACAAAGCAAACCAGCGCCCCATCAACACCGTTTTCCAAAGTTACGCTCTTTTCCCCCATTTAAATATACGGGACAATATCGCCTTTGGCCTGCGATCCCGCCGCGTCCCAGAGGCGGAAATTGGCCCGCGCGTGGACCAAGCTGTCTCCCTCGTGCGTCTTGACGGCATGACCGACCGCAGGACTCATCAACTCTCCGGCGGACAACAACAACGTGTGGCTCTAGCCCGCGCACTCATCAACGAGCCTAAAGTGCTTCTTCTGGATGAGCCAATGTCCGCCCTCGATGCAAACCTGCGCGTGGCTCTGCAAATCGAGCTGCGGGCCCTACATCGCCGCCTTGGTGGCACATTCATTCTTGTCACTCACGACCAAGACGAGGCACTCACCGTTTCTGACCGAGTCATCGTGATGAATAAAGGGCGCATCATCCAACAAGGCACCCCATCCGAAGTTTATCAAAGACCCACCTCGCGTTTCGTCGCCTCTTTCCTCGGTCACGCCAATTTCATCGATGCCAAGCGCGGCTCATCCGGCATGGCCGAAACTGCCTACGGACCTTTGCGACCGCAAGAACCGCTTAGCGAAGAGAATGCCACGCTCTGCATCCGGCCCGAGGAGGTGCTCTACCCAATACCCCAAACTTGCACGAATCGCGTCAGCGGCACCGTGCGAGAGGCGATTTACCGTGGAGATCACCAAGAAATCTGGCTGGACCCTCAAGGTTTGCGCTTCACGACCAGCGGTTGCACTCCGCTTAAAATAGGTGATCACATTGAAGTTGGCCTACCCACAGATAACCTTCGCGTTCTTTATGCCTGAGCCCACCCCCACGCCTTTACCCGCCTCTTGCCCAGACACACCGCTGGTCTGGCGCGGCGGCTTGTCCACCCCGCGCAAGTTACGGCGCATCGGCTCGTTACTTGGAGCTCCCGCATTCATGTGGCTTGGCCTGTTTTTCATTCTGCCTGGGCTGCTGCTTCTCGCCATCGCCTTTGCTACCCGTAGTCCCACTGGGGGTATTGAATGGACATTTACTTTGGACAACTTCCGCCGCCTCGTGGGCTACGGTTCCTTCGGTTGGTCTCCGGCAAATGGCCAGATCATTCTGCGCAGCGTCACCATCGCAGCTGCCACTACCGTAATCTGCATGATTCTCGCCTATCCTTTGGCATTTTTTATCGCATGTCGTCCCGCGTCCAGCCGCATGTTATGGCTGATCGTGCTCACAGTGCCGTTCTGGACCAACCTGATCGTCCGCACCTATGCTTGGCTGATCATGCTCGGCCCAGAATCCCCGATTACCCGACTGGCTGCGATGGTCGGCCTTGCTGAGCCAGGCGCCGCTCTCTACCCGAGCACGACTGCGACGATGCTCGGAATGATTACTGCATTCCTGCCATTTATGGTCATGCCGATCTATAGTTCAGTGGAAAAAATCAATTGGAACCTTCTCGAAGCGGCGCAGGATCTCTACTGCAGCCGCTGGGGCACTTTCCGGCACGCGATCCTCCCGCAGACATATTCTGCACTTTTCGTCGGTGTCATTCTAACTTTTATCCCCGCAATGGGCACGTTCCTCATCAGCGATATTTTGGGTGGCGCTCGCTTCATGCTCATTGGGAATCTGATCCAAACTCAATTCACTTTCGGCAGTGGCAATCCACCTTACGCGGCCGCTCTCGCCTTTGTCCTGATCCTTCTGACATTAATCATCATTGCCTTGTTCTCTCGGCTCGGCGGCAAACGGGAAGAACTGGTATGAGAAGACTTCCGCTATGGGTCAGCTTTATCGGCTTGTTTGCGCTAGCACTACTTTACGTGCCACTCATCGGCGTGGTCATTCAGTCGTTTAATGCTTCCCGCCTTGGTCTGGACTGGAAGGGATTCACCCTGAAATGGTATGAACAACTTTGGGCCAATGAGGTCATCCACGAGGCCGCTTGGAATACGCTCGTCATCGCTACTGTCTCTACGGTGATTTCCACTGTGCTCGGCACCGCCTTGGCGCTCGCCTTCAGCCGTTTTCCTTGGAAACGCCGAGCGATGACCACTGCCGATAACGTGCTCTATCTGCCCGTCGTCACGCCTGAGATCGTCATGGCCGCGGCTCTGGTGGTGATGTTCAGCCTTCTGCGCCATGTCCATGCCATGTTCGATTTTGGCCTGCCCGCGGTGATCATCGGCCATGTGACATTTCAAATTTCCTTCGTCACGCTCACCGTGCGCAGCCGTCTTTCCGGCCTGCCTGCAAATCTCGACGAAGCGGCATGCGATCTCTACTCTGGCGGTTGGAATTTATTTAGGCGCGTGACTCTTCCATTGATCATGCCGGGAATCACTGCCGGTGCGCTGCTCGCGTTCATTCTTTCCCTAGACGATTTTGTGATCACCTACTTCACCGCCGGCCCGCAGCTGATGACCTTACCGGTTTACATCTATGGTAGCCAACGGCGTGGCATCACTCCAGAAATTCACGCGCTCTCGACTGTGATGCTCCTTTGCACCGTCGTTTTGGTCTTCGTTGCCATGCGCTTCCTCCAAGATCGCAAAGGTAAAGCCGCATCCTAAGCGCCAGCAACCATCCGAGCACCGAAGCGGCAACCCAACTTCGTCAATTTTATTTTTTAAGATGAAAAATCATGCTAGCCTACTCCTCACCGGCGGCCGCGTTTATACTGGCCTGCCTAATGCCCCTTGGGCCGAGGCCGTGGCGCTTGGCGGCGATCGCATTCTTTTTGTGGGGACCACCGCCGAAGCCGAAAAGTTCCGTGGTCCTGCGACCGAGGTGATCGCGCTTGCTGGCAATTTCCTGATGCCAGGCCTCATCGATGCGCACTTTCATCTTCTTTGGCAAGTCCACTTCCGCGCTGGGGTGTGTGTAGATGATCTAACCGAAATTTCCGCCCTACAAGCAACGCTCAGCTCCTACGCTGAGAGCCATCCGGGCACACAAGACGACTGGATTCTGGGCCGTGGCTTCGCCTACGAGTTGTTTTCTGCAAGCCAGCCACCACATCGCGCGTTGCTCGATGCCGCGGTGCCTGACCGCCCGCTGCTATTGTCTTCATTCGACATGCACACGTTCCTCGCCAACACCCGCGCCTTAGAAATGGCCGGGCTGCTGCATGGCGATCCAGAGACACCCGGCTTCATGCTCGACGAGAACGGCCTCGCCACCGGTGAAATGCGTGAGTTTGCTGCCCTTGCTCGCATGGAAAAAGCGATCCCCGCGCTCACTCCCGAGGCCGAACGCGCCTTTTTTCTACGCCAGCAAGCCAATCTCCACCGTTTTGGAATCACTGCGGTGCAAAACAAAGACGGCGATGCAGACCAGCTCGCCTTTTTTCGAGACCTCGAAGCCGACGGCCTGCTGCGCCTCCGCGTGCAATGCCCGCTGATGTGTCCACGCGGCACGCCGCCAGAAGCCATCGCTGAGTGGCGCGCGACGCACGGCTCTCCAACCCACGAGTCTCCATACATCCGCACCACCACCATCAAGCTTTTTTACGATGGGGTGATCGATTCTGGCACGGCAGCGGTGCTGAGTCCCTACCAAGCACCACCTTTTGGCCACGGTGAAACTATCCATGCTGCCGGTGATTATGATGCACTGGTCCGTGCAGCGGATGCTGAAGGTTTCCAAGTCGTGACTCACGCGATCGGCGATGCTGCCGTGCGCGCTGCGCTAGATGCCTATGCCTCCGTCCCCGGCACCCGCCGCTTGCGCCACCGCATCGAGCATATCGAAATTCTCGACCCAGCCGATCTTCCTCGTTTTCGCGAACTCGGCGTGGTCATCTCCGTTCAGCCGATCCACGCCTGCTTCGCCGATATTCCTGCTTACCGTGCCCTGATTGGCCCCGAGCGCCATGCCTGGTGCTTTCCTTTCCGCACTTTGATTGAGGCTGGAAACGTTTTGGCCCTTGGCAGCGACCATCCTGTGGCGACTTACGATCCGCGAGTGACGATCGCCTATGCACTTTCTCGCCCACCGTATGGCGGCCCCGATGCTCCTGCGGCCACACCGCGCCATCATTTATCCATCGAAGAAATTCTCGCCGGCTACACCCGCCACGCCGCTTATGCGGACCATCATGAAAACCAAATCGGCGTTCTAACTGCGGGAGCCTTCGCCGATCTCGCCGTATTTGATGCCGATCCATTTACGATGGCCCCCGAGGACTTCGCCAACTGGAACTGCACGCTGACTGTGAGCGGCGGCCAAATCGTCCACCGCTCCGGCATCTAACTACGTGGCTTACAGCCTTTAAAAACCTCAATTTAGAATCTAATTTCCCATACTCATCCAAAATTCTTATGAATAGCCAAAATAAACCTTTTTCCCCAACGTATATTCCGGTGAGAACCCCGGCATCTGATGGGCTTTACATGCCGGCGGAATGGGAGACCCACGCCGCTTGTTGGATGGCGTGGCCGAGCCGAAATGACACCATCACCGAAATTTCTGCCTTGAAACGTGCCACTGCCGAGGTGGCGGCAGCCATCGCCCGCTTCGAGCCGGTGAAAATGCTGGCGGCTCCGGAACTCATGATGGAAGCCGCCGCCATCTGTGGACCTGGAGTGGAAGTCATCCCGCAAAAATCTGTGGACGCGTGGGTTCGCGATTCAGGGCCAACCTACGTGGTTGATAAAAACGGCGGCCTCGCTGGCATTGACTGGATGTTCAACGGCTGGGGACACTTTTCAACCGATAAATCGCTGCTGCAAAAGCCCACCCTTTCTCTGGCTTACGATGTGGACATGGCTCTGCATTGGTTGCATCGCCAAAATTGCCGCCGCTATGTGGCGCCCTTCGTCTTGGAAGGTGGGGCATTTCATGTCGATGGTGAGGGCACCTTGCTCGTGACTGAACAGTGCCAATTTGATCCAGCCCGCAACCCCGGGTTGACCAAGGAGCATCTGGAAGAACTCTACAAGGCCTACCTCGGCATCGAAAAAGTCATCTGGCTGGGCGATGGCCTCGAGGACGATTCCACCCGCGGCCATGTGGACATCATCGCCTGCTTTGTCGCGCCGGGAAAAATCATGCTCCACAACTGTTCTGATCCAAGCGATGCGAACTACGCGGTGAGCCAAGATGCCATCCAACGCTTGGAAAATGCAACGGATGCGAAGGGTCGTAAAATCGAGTTGATCCTCATGCCACAACCTCAAAGACAATCCATCGGAGACTGGAGGCTGGATCTCACCTACATCAATTTCTACATCGCCAACGGAGCGATCATCATGCCATCCTTTGATGACGATGCCGATGACGAAGCCTACGACATCATGGCAAAAACATTTCCTGACCGCGAAATCGTGCAAGTCCTCAGCTACGGGATTTTCCAAGGCGGCGGCGGCATTCACTGCATCACGCAACAGCAGCCACTTGGCGAACCTCTGCCGATTTTTTAAACTTCTGCATGCGAACTCCAGCGCTGCCTTTTATCATCTTGCCTAACTGCATGGCATGACGGATGTTAAGTTTCAATGGTATGCTCGCGTTATTCTTTAATTGGGCTTCTTTTGATCTTCGGCCTCGTTGCTTGGATCAATTGGGGCGAATGGATTTTTAAATCAGAAACCGCGCCAACAACTAACAGAAACTCGACGGAGCAGCCACATCATCTATCTGATAGAAATCACAATCTATCAGTTAGGTTTAACGAAGATAAAGTGCTCGATCAAACTGCAATCGATCCAAAAATCCACAATTGGCTGAGGCGGGATGTGAATGGCTTGAAGATCGAGGAGCACGCAGATGGGCGCCGCTCATTGCATTTGGAGGGTAGATTTTCCCACGTCATGCGATTGCAACGCATGTCATCCGGCGTCGTTTTGCCACATTGTGTATCGAGCGTTGAGGCATGGGAAAAAAATCCAGAAACACCGATGGCATCAACTGCCAATTTGCCATCTTATGAGCGCTAAAAAAATTCTCACGATCTCGCTGCTCGCAGCAATGGCCGCGAGCGGCGCACAGTTTACATTCCTCAATGCTGATGGCCCGGGTGAGGGTCTTAATACCACACAAGCCGTTTTTGCCGTGGGCGGAAATCCAGCAACCACTTTGGGCCAGCAACGGCTCGCGGCACTCAGGCGGGCGGGACAAATTTGGGGTGCCTACTTGGCAAGCCCCGTCCCGATTGTCGTCGAGGTCAGCTTCGACCCACTCGGTGCCGGCACCCTCGCCGCGGCAGGTCCGGAAGACATTGAGCAAAACTTTAGCGGTGCACCACTGGCCAATCGCTGGTATCCGATCGCACTTGCCAACAGT
>RDZR01000107.1 GCA_004294095.1 Verrucomicrobiota bacterium | reverse complement strand
CGAGATTTCGACCAGCCGCCAGCCGATGATGCTGAAGATATGGTTGAGGCGCTGGCGGACGGTTTCGGATTGAGCGCGGTTGAGACTGCGCTTTCCTGCGAAGCCGACGCGGAGGACGAGATCCGGGCTGAGCGGGGAGTCGGTTGTGTGGGTGGTGAAAGATGTGGCGGGAGGTAGCACGTCGAATTGATTTGGTGATCCAAAAACTTAAAATCGGACAGGCTGCTAGATCATGAAATCAAGGAACAAGCTGCACCCTTAGTCGGAGAAATCGTTTACCTCCGTTCGTTGGTGTCGAAGCTGTGACGAATCCTTGGCTGTCTGGAACACCTTGGTTCACTCCGGCGCTAGTCCAGTTGGCAGCCTCAAGGCGGGTTGAAGTTATGACGGTATAGTTTACATCGCTGCGCCGCTTCAGGTAGCGGTAGGTGATAGTTCCTCCAGCGATTTGCATGGTTGGCAGTTCTTGGGTGCCCGGCCGCATAGGATTCATCCCAAGCGCATACTCGAGGATGTTTTGCAAACCATCTGAATCCGGATCGGCGTCGGGTCCGCTGATGGTGGGAACCAATAGATTTGCGGGGGTAAAGTTGATGTTACGCCACGAAGCGAACGTTGATGGAGGAAGGCTTTTGCCGGTAATTCCTGAAGCATGGATCGATAAAATCTCTGCATCGGTTAAAGCCCTGCCATAGACTGCAAGTTCGTCGATTTGTCCGAAGAATTGGCTATCGGATGGGGATCCAGTAACGTTACCGATCGAAGATGCCGCATCAACATCGGTAATGGCAGGCGCTACGCCTGATCCGACGTTGACACCGTTGATGAAAAATACTCGATTTGTCCCGTTGTAAGACATTGCGACGTGGCTCCAAGCATTGAGTGTAACAGACGGCGTCGTATTAAGACGATTCGAGTTATTGATCCAGCTTTCCAGTCTCCCGGCTGAGTTGAGGCCCAACGAAGCGCAGAAATCTCCAAGGGAATAGATGGTTGGATAAGTGCTGCCGGTAAAGCTTGTGGGGTAGATCCAGGCTTCCACCGTCCATGCTGAACGGCGGCTTAGATCTAGTCCGGGTGATTGTGGGAGGGAGACCCCTTGCCCGATGGTGGTGAAGGTGAAAGCATTGCCGACACGTCCTGGCTGAATTGCGACTCCACCTTGCAGGGTGCCGTGTAGAGTTCCGAGCGCATCGCGCCCATCTACATCAGCTTTCCACCATGCATAGAGGTCGGTCGGAGGATTCACGGCAGGCGGTGCCGTGAAGGTAAGAGTGAGTGATCTTGTAGCAATACCGTCCGCGTTAAAAGCTCTCATGGCTAACACTTGAGTGCCTTGAATTGTGGGAATGCCGCTGAGCATACCGGTGTCGGGATTGAAGCGGAGACCGCTTGGAATTGGGTTTAAATCAAACCCATAGGGCGTGTTAGTAGCGGTGATTTGATAACTAAACATGTTGCCGGTGATGGCGTTAACAGACGGAGCACTGGTGATTGCCGGAGGAATGAGAACCACTGGACCTGTTGCCAAGGAAACCCCACTCAGAACGATTCCGCTGATCCCAGTCTGGCGAAGGCTGGTCAAGGTGTAAAAACTATCAGCAGAGGCCTCGATGCGGGAAATGCCGGGTACGGTCTGATCAGTGAAGTTTGAAAGGCGGGCTGCATTCAAGACACCCGTGGACAATGCATAAAGCCTCACACCACTTGTAGCATTGGTCACGGTTTCAGCGGGGACGGTGATCGTGATGAGCTGCGGAAGATTGATCATTGCGTTGTTCCGCGCCGTGATGTCGAAAAAAAAGTTCGTTCCGGATGTAGTCGTGACTCCGCCACTGATCGTGATCAAATTCGGGAAGTTGAGTTCACAATCGACATTTGTCACCGAAATATCACCCGCCCGCCAAGTAACATTTGTGTTGTTGGGCTGGGTGTAGGCGGTAACGTTTGGAAAGGACAACTTGGTGCCGTTGCCCATTGCGATGATGTTCCTGATATGGTTCACACTCGGCAGAGTCATTGTGCAGACGCCAGCATTGAGCCGGAGATACCAAGTCCGGGTCAAGGAGGTAAATTGCTGAGGCGTGGACAGGCTGTTGATGTCCAATTGCACTCCCTCCGGCGCAGCAAGAAGGGGCAAATTGAGTCGGCCATCG
>RDZR01000090.1 GCA_004294095.1 Verrucomicrobiota bacterium | reverse complement strand
GACGCCGCGTGCCCAGGAGGTGTGGCCTACGAAGTGGTGCCGGATGCTCAGATGATCGTGTGGACTGCGCGGCTGCGGCCAAATCTCAAATGGTCCGATGGCATGCCGCTCACCGCCCACGATTTTGCGTTTTCCTACGAGCGTATTTTGCGCCCCAACCTAGGCGCCAAGTATGCAGAAATGCTTTACTTTTTAAAAGGCGCGGAGGCATTCAACAAAGGCGAGACCAAGGATTTCTCAACCGTCGGCGTGCGCGTGATCGATGATGAAACGCTCGAGCTCACCTTGCGCGGGCCCACCCCATTTTTCCCACAAATCCTCAAACACTTCACCTGGCTCGCCGTGCCGCGACACGTGGTGCTAAAACACGGAGCGATTGATCAACGTGGCAATCGTTGGACGCGCCCAGAAAACTTGGTCAGCAATGGACCTTATCAAATCAAATCATGGCGCCGCAACGATCACATTGAGGTCGAACGCAATCCGTATTTTTGGAACCTAAGCCAAGTGAAATTGAATGGGGTGCGCTTTTTGCCCATCAACAATTCATACACTGAGGCCCGCATGTTTCGCGATCGCCAACTTCACATGACTTACGGCGCGGCTCCGGAAGTGGTCGATTTTATGAAAAAAAATCACCCATCCGAATTACGCCAAGAACCGTATCTCGGGGTCGCCTATTATCGATTCAATACGCGCAACGAAGTGCTCAAAGATCCACGCGTGCGAAAAGCACTCAGCATGGCCATTGACCGCAAAGCGATTTGTGAAAGTGCGTTCCGCGGCTTTACCCCTGCGGATTCATTCTCCCCGCCGATGGCTGGATACGAGCCGCCGCATTTAATCAAGGAAAATCTAACAGAAGCAAAAAAACTGTTAGCTGAAGCGGGTTATCCAAATGGCGATGGCTTCCCGCGCCTGAATATCCTCATCGCGAGCCGCGAAACTGCAGTGACCTTGGCGCAAGCGATTCAGGCCATGTGGCGCGAATCGCTCGGCATCGAGGTGGGTGTGGAGAATAAAGAATGGAGCGCGTATCTCGTCGCCGTGCAAAGTTTGGAATACGATATCTCAGCCGCACAATGGATTGGTGACTACATGGATCCACTCACATTTTTAGAAATGTGGACGCCGAACAACGGCAACAATAACACCGGCTGGGAAAATCCGGAGTTTGTTCGTTTTTTAGGAAAATCATTCAACACAGCTGATTTGAATGAGCGATTTGCCTTTTTGAAACAAGCGGAGACGGTCTTGATGAATGACTCGCCGATCATGCCAATCGGCTGGTTTTCCCGAAATTATCTGATCCATCCATCGGTCAAAAATTGGTTTCCTTTGCAATTGGCAGCAAATCCCTATCAGATATTAGAACTCGTGCCTCAGAACTCATCCTCATTTTAATATGCTAAGATTTATCTTGGGCCGTCTGTTGCAAGGAGTGATCACGTTGTGGTTGTTAGTCACACTCACCTTTTTTCTGGTGAGAGCGATGCCCGGCAGCCCGTATCTCGATGCCAAGGCGGTGCCAGCTCACATTATTGAACGGATGATGGCCTACACCGGCGCCGATCGGCCGATCCACGAGCAGTATGCGAGGTATTTTGTAAATCTCATCGTCCATCAAGACATGGGAGATCTGATCAAGCGCGATGGAGTTAAAGTTTCCGAAGTGATTGCCGAATCTTTTCCCGTATCGCTCGTCCTAGGAGTGGCCTCGATGGCGATTGCGATGCTGGTAGGAATTCCGGCGGGAGTAATCGCGGCTGTTAGAAAAAATACGTCGATCGATTTTTTGTGCTTGGCGGTGGCGATGGTCGGCATTTGTTTACCTGGATTCGTGATCGGGCCGCTGCTGGCTGTGAGTGCTGGCTTGGGCTTGGAATCGATCAACGTCGCTGGGTGGAGTTCGCCCACTGATTGGATTTTACCCGCACTCACGCTCGGCATGATCAATGCGGCGTATCTGGCGCGGCTATCTCGCGGCGGGATGTTAGAAGTTCTGCATCAAGATTACATCCGCACTGCGCGGGCCAAGGGCTTGGATGAAACGCGCATCGTTCTACGCCATGCATTGCGCGGCGGCCTAATTCCGGCAGTGGCCTTTCTTGGGCCTGCGTTTGCTGGCATGATTTCTGGTTCGTTTGTGATTGAGACGATTTTCCAAGTCCCGGGCATGGGGCAGCATTTCGTCAATGCAGCGACGGATCGCGAATTTTTTCTGATCCAAGGCCTGGTGCTGTTTTATGGATTTTTAATCGTCGTCGCCAATCTGTTAGCTGATTTAGCGCAAGCCGCGTTGAATCCAAGGCTGAGGCAATCCGTAGGTCATTGATTTATGAAAAAACAAAGCAATTCACTATGGCAAGATGCTTGGCAACGTTTGCGCTACAATCGCGCAGCCATGGTCAGCCTCTGGATTTTAATCGCGATCATCCTGCTTTGTTTTGTCGGCCCGTTTTTACCTTTTGTGCAAAGCCCAACTGCCGTCAATCTAGCAGAATCATCACGCTCTCCATCTTGGGCTCATTGGTTCGGCACCGATCCGTTAGGGCGCGATCTGTTTGCGCGGGTCTTGTATGGCGGGCAAGTTTCCTTACTCGTTGGTTTGGTAGCGACGAGTGTGGCGGTGATTATTGGAGTGATTTACGGGGCGATTGCCGGCTATTCCGGCGGCTATGTGGATGATTTGATGATGCGGTTGGTCGATATCCTCTTCGCGCTGCCCTTCCTCGTCTTGGTCATTTTGTTTAGCTTGGTCGTTGATAAACCAGCGGCAGAATTTACCAACATGGTGATCGAGGTGACGAATTTTGAAAGAGATCGGGTGGCGCCCATTACCACGTTGATTCCACTATTCATCGCGATCGGCTCCATCGGCTGGCTGACGATTGCGCGCATCGTCAGAGCACAAGTCATGGCGGTGAAAAAGCAAGAATTCGTGGAAGCGGCCGTCTCACTTGGCTTGAGCCGGACGCGTATTTTAATGCGGCATATTTTGCCCAATGTGATCGGGCCAATCATCATTTACACCACGCTTGCTGTGCCCGGAATCATGCTGTTAGAAAGCGTGCTTTCATTTTTAGGGCTTGGCGTAAAACCACCTAACAGCTCATGGGGCAGCCTAATTAAAGAAGGTGCGGACCGCATGGAAATTCAATGGCTGCTGTTGTTTTTTCCAGCCATCTTTTTCTCGACAACGCTTTTTGCGCTGAACTTCTTTGGCGATGGTCTGCGCGATGCGTTAGATCCCAAATCGGCCCGCGATTAGTGCGCTTGAAGCCAGTTGGACCCAGTTCCCATTTCCACATCAATCGGCACGCCATGTGGCAATGGAAGAGACGTTTTCATGGCTTCGAGAATTTTCGGCACCAAGGTTGCTTCTTCCTCCGGATGGAGATCAAACACCAATTCATCATGCACTTGGAGCAGCATCCGAGAGCGCGATTGGCTCGAATGAATCATCTCATCAATCCGGACCATCGCCAATTTGATCATGTCCGCCGCCGTGCCTTGAATCGGCATGTTGATGGCAGCGCGTTCGGCATTGGTGCGTAAATTTTGATTCGATGAGAGGAGATCAGGAAATTTTCGGCGGCGGCCTAACAATGTTTCCGCAAAGCCATTGCTGCGCGTGGTTTCGACCGTTTGCTCCATGTATTGGCGGATGGCAGGATACTCGCGAAAATAGGCATCAATCATTTCCGATGCCTCAGCTCGTGGGATGCCCAACCGCTGGCTTAAGCCAAAACTAGATATCCCGTAGATGATCCCAAAGTTGACCATCTTCGCTCTTCTTCTCATTTCCGAAGTCACTTCTGTTAGACCGACACCAAAAACTTTCGCCGCAGTGGTCGAGTGAATGTCGATGTGATTTTGGAATGCCGCAATCATCGTCGCATCATTGGCAAGCGCGGCCATGATGCGCAGCTCGATTTGTGAATAATCGCAACTCAGCATCACGTAGCCAGAGCGTGGCACAAACGCAGCTCGTATTTTACGCCCAACTTCGGAACGGATCGGGATATTCTGCAAATTAGGATCCGACGAAGCCAAGCGACCAGTCGCCGCAACGAGTTGATGAAAATGCGTATGCACGCGGCCAGTTTCTGCAACCACATGGGATGGCAGCGCATCGAGATAGGTCGATTTCAGTTTGCTGGCTTCACGCCAAGCAAGGATGTCCTCAATGATCGGATGCTTGCCGAGCATTCCAGAGAGTGTGGCTTCGTCCGTTTTGTATTGGCCGGTTTTGGTTTTTTTTGCCTTCTCGCCGAGCTTGAGATGATCAAAAAGGATCGATCCAAGTTGCTTTGGCGAAGCGATATTGAATGGCGTGCCTGCATGCTGGTGAATAGATTTTTCTAACTGATAGATTTGATGCTGCATGTCATTGGAAATATCGCCGAGCGTATTTGGATCAATCGCGATGCCTTCCATTTCCATGCGCACGAGCACTGGCAGCAGCGGCGCTTCGATCGATTTGTTAATGCTTGTTAGGTTGGCATCTTCAAGCAACTGGCGGATTTTTTGAGCGAGTTGGAACGTCACATCGGCATCCTCCGCCGCGTATTCGGCAAGTTTTTCTAACGGAATAGCCGTCATATCCAGATGCTTACTCGCTTTTTGTTGGGCCGAAAAAACAAAGAGGTCATCAGTTGCCACTTGGGGCGCGGCTGCGATCTCGCTTAATTTAATGGGTGAGTATCCAAGCAATGTTTCTGCTAGGTAGTCCATCGTGTGCTTGCGATCTGGCGCGGCAAGCATATCCGCGAGCATCGTATCAAAAAATGGGCCACAGACGTGCAGCTGATGATGATGTAAAATTGATAGATCAAACTTCAGATGGTGGCCGATTTTTTCTGCGTTGTTAGAAAAAATAGGGCCAAGTTGCGCTCTTATTTCAGGTGATCCATCCCATGGCAAATACCACGCCTCATGGGCTTTCCAAGCGAACGCAATGCCTAACAGTTTTGCTTCAAAGCGGTCTAGCCCGGTTGTTTCGATATCGAAGCAAAATGATGTTTGCTTTTCTAACAGTGAGAACAGCAAAGCACGCTTCTCGATCGTATCGGCTAAATGATACTCATGCGGCACTTGATGAATGGTTTTGAACGCATCAAAAAATGCTGGCTGAGTCGTTGCTTCCGCAGGCGATGATTCCTGATTGTTAGGAAAAAGTCGTTTCGTGAGTGTGCGGAATTCAAACTCGTTGAGCAATGCACGCAGAGCATCATCATCGCGTTGTGAAATTTCGAGTGCTTCCCAGCTCACGTCTAACGGAACATCGATGATGATGGTGGCAAGTTCTTTTGAGAGCAATGCTTGGTCACCGTAGGTCGCGACGGTTTCTTTCTGTTTGCCTTTCAGAAGATGCTGATTCGCAATGAGATTTTCGATTGAGCCAAATTGAGCGATGAACTTTTTGGCCGTCACTTCACCCACGCCGGGCATGCCTGGAATGTTATCCGCCGCATCGCCCCATAGGCCGAGAATGTCGATCACTTGCTCGGCACGCTCGACGCCCCAATTCGAGAGCATTTTTTCATGATCGATGACTTCGTGATCAGAGCCTTTTCTTCCCGGCTTCCACATCGAGATCTTGGGCGAAATGAGCTGCGCAAAATCTTTGTCCGGTGTCACCATGAACGACTCAAAATCGGCTGCTTCGGCTTTTCTAACAAGAGTGCCAATAATGTCATCCGCCTCATAGCCGTCTAATTCTAACACCGGTATCGAAAATGCGTGGCACAGATTTTTAACGTGAGGAATGGCATCCGCCAACTCGGTAGGCATTTCGTCGCGCTGAGCTTTATAGGCGGGAAATTTCAAATGGCGCGCTGTCGGCGCTGAGGTATCAAAGGCCACACCGAGGTGCGTTGGTTGCTCTTTTTCGATGATCGCTAACAGTGTGTTGATGAAGCCATAGAGCGCGGAGGTATTGACTCCTTTTGAGTTGCGGATCGGGTTTTGGATGAGAGCAAAGTGCGCACGGTAGATCAAAGCCATGCCATCCAACAAAAAGAGTCGCTTCATCTGGAGATTGTGATCTCTGCGATTCTATCCGTCCAGAGCCGCGAGGGACATTCTAGGCCAATTCCGGCACGCGGCCAAGATGGCACTTGTCATTTATAGCTCCGGAGCATACGAGATGCCTCGACATGTTATTCAAGCACGCATATGAAACTATCCCGCTTTTCTACGCTGGTATCGCCCTCGCCATTTGGCTGATCGGCTTGCATGCTTGGTTTGTTTTCAAGCCATCTGAAGCCCAAGCATTTTTGAAAAAATTTCCAAGAAATGCGTTTCTCGGGCAAATTTTGTTAGGTCTTGGCCTCGGTTGGTTTTGGCTGCTAATTGCTCCGAGCGGCCTTGGTAAACTGAGCAGTTTGGCGATGAATCTGGGGGAATTTAACAACATCAAGCCCATGTTGCGCATTGCGATACCAATTCTGTTGGTCTTATTGGTCATCAGCGTCAAAGACTTCCTCGCCGTGCGCGCACTTGGCCTGCTCGGCTTGCTGGCGGCATCACCTCTGCTCGAAGCGGCATTCTTGAAGGATCCGGCCACGAGATTGCTGATTCCGATTTACGCCTACTCAATGCTTACTGCATCGCTCTTTTTCGTAGGGATGCCCTATTTGTTCCGCGATGGTGTGACTTGGATATGCGAGCAACCTCGCCGCTGGCAATTTGCTTCAATCGCAGGGCTCGTTTACGGCGCTGCGGTGCTGATTTGCTCAGTGCTTTACTGGCGCAACTACTAGGATGCTCGTTAGTAAACAGGCGCGCCAGAGGTATCACCACCGCCGCCACTGCCACCAGTCGCTTTATTGGCAGATGTTTCCATGGCCTCGCCACCAAGTCTCATATCGCGGCCCAACCCGATCATCGTGTTGCAAGAAGTGAAGAGGCCCGCGAGCGCGAGCAGTGGAATGAAGTAAATTGCTTTCATCAAAACTTTCGATACCCGATCTTGGTCAAATCGCAAGTGGTTATGCAGGAAAAGTTCGGAAAATTTTCCGAGGTGGTCCATGCCACATCAACATCAGCGTTTTTTAAGCAAGCGTTTTCCACTGAGGCGAGACTTAATCAAGTTTTCGCAGCGCCCGTTCTGGCGGAGTTTTTCGCAAGAAGCATCGATTTTGATCGACTGCCGAAGTGCTTTGAAACCCAAACGACGCGTCACGCAATCGTTGAGAAGATCGACATGCTTGTCCTCAAATTCCACAACGCGCCCACAATCGATGCAGACTAAGTGATTGTGCGACGGCTTATCGAGGAAATTGGGATCATACGTCGTTTGACTGCCACCCAAATCGATTTCCCGTAGCAAGCCCGCCTCGACCAATAGGCCCAAAGTTCGATAAACGGTGGCCCGCGAAGCATCCCGGTCAATTTTTCGCGCCCGCTCGAACAACTCCTCTGCCGTGAAGTGCTCATCTTGGGAAAACGCAGCTTGCACGATCGCTTCCCGTTGGTTCGTCCGGCGCAACCCTTTGCGGCGTATGAAATCATCTAACCGCTGCTGGATGTCTGCTTGCATTTGTCCTTCAATAAACGAGATCGAGGCCTTCGCAAAGCGAGAAATCACTCAAGGCGGCATCACCGCTGGACGGAGCGGCTGGCGCGGTAAATTCGGTCCACTCCATTCCACCTCTAGGCCACTTTGAGCTGCCGTCGCAATGCGCTGCATCAACGTCCATGGATGCGGTCCATTTTCTAACAGAACTTTCGCGCTCACCCATGAGGTCTGCGGATGAAAGTCCACCTCGGTGAGCAACAATTTATGGAGCCGCAGTTGGGCACGATCATCCGTGCGCATAAAAAATTCATACTCGCCAGATGTGGGTGCCTGAAAAACTCCTCGGAAACGAATGCCCAGCATCTGTGATTGCGGTGGCATCTCGATCTTGAACTGGTCCGAATGCCCAGTAGTCACCGGTTCTAACAAATCAAAATCCGGCAACCACGGCCAATTTCCTGCATAAACCGCGTAATCAAATCCAAATTTTTTAGTGGCTAGCGAAAAGTCAGCAGGCACCAGCAAGCCGTCATACAGCCGCGGCGATGATGCATCCGGGCGGCGCATACGCAGCACACTTTGCTTGAAAACAGATTGCAATTCCGGGTGCATATCTGCTAGATTTGTCGCTTGGCGAGGATCGTTTTTAATCTGGAAAATTTGGAAATCTTGCTCGGCGGATTGCATGTTCGTGCGCAAGCCGATCCACTCACCTTGCCGAATCATCTGCATTTCTCCGCGCGGCTGATTGCGAATCGTCGCGGGGAAATCAGGAATGTCCGGCGTTTTTCCAGGCGCGCTGTATTCGATGTAAATGGAAGATTCAGCCTGCTTGCCATTTCCTGTTAGAGTCGGCACCAAAGATGTCCCATCCGTTCTCGCTGGCGGCGGCACACCTGCCAGCTCGGCCATCGTCGGCAGCCAATCCCATTGCCCAGAAGGTTGATCACTTTTCGTTCCCGCCTTGATTCCATCCGGCCAGCGCAGCAAAGCGCCATTGCGAATGCCGCCTTCGTAAAGATCACTTTTTACTCCGGAAAATGGCCCATAACTACCGAAAAATTTGGGTGAATACGCTTGTGGTAAATACGACGCTTGGCTCGGCCCGTTGTCATGCGTCAGCACCACCAAAGTATTCCGATCGATCGATAGGTCTTTGAGCAATTGAAGCAAATCTCCCACAGCATCGTCAATTCGCCTAACAGATGTCGCATAGCGTTGATAGACATCAGGCCATGGCAACTCACGGGTGGCTGGATTTTTATCATGATCCCACTTTGCAGTGCGATAGTCTGGATGAGTCCAATCGTCTATTTTCCCGGCAGCGGTATTGATCATTTTTCCGGGTGTGCCCAGCCATTGCATGCCGCCATTGATGCCTCCGCCTTGAGGATATGCCATCGTTGGCAATGCAAGTGGCGCATGCGGCGTTGGAAAGGCGAGCAGTAGAAAAAATGGCTGCCGAGCGCGCTCGCGATGCTGCTCCTCAATCCACGCCTTGGCTCGCGCGGTGTAGAGATCTGTGGCGTAGCATTTATCTAACTGATTGCTGATTTCCTCCTCCATCGCCCAGACTTGTTTAGGCCCACGGTGCGGGCCTTCTTTCGGATAATGATCATGCGCATCAATATGCAACAGCCCGCCGAAGTAAAAATCAAAGCCGCGCCTCAATGGATGCCCGGGACGCGCTGGCAACTCGCCAACCAGCCCCCACTTGCCGATGCATGCAGTGCGATAACCAGCCGCTTGGAGCACGGTGCCAAGAGTATGATTGTCTTCTAACATTTTATCAAACTGCTGATTGCGCACCGTAGCGTGGCCTTGATGCAAACCGGTGAGCAGGGACGCACGGGATGGTGCACAAACTGGTGCTGCACAATAATGATCTGTTAGAACGATTCCCTCAGCAGCGAGCTGATCGATGTGAGGCGTGCGATGAGCTGGGCCGATTTTTTGAATGCGGCGCTCATTTTGTCCGAGCACTCCGATATCTCCATAGCCCATATCATCTGTTAGAATAAAAATGATGTTAGGCCTCTCGGCAGCAGTAACGATTGCCAACGAGCCAAAGAAAAAAAGTCCTAACAGTTGTAAAAATAAATTCAAACGAGCAATCAATCAGATGAGTATGGAGACGGAATGATAGGTTCATAATCGGTGCTCCTCGCCCATGGCGCAAGTCCCGCATCGCCCTGAAGAAATCGACGGTGGTAGTCCACCATCGGGCCTTCCGCATTGGGAAATTTTTCAAATGGTTCGCCACCTTCAATGATTCTTGGGTCACCTTGTTGCTTGAGTTCCTCGAAAAGGCGCGTGCTCATCTTGGCCATGGTTTGTGCGGATTTTAAATCCTCGGCGAGGTTCATCATGCAATCTGGATCTTCTGTTAGGTTGTATAATTCCTGTGCAGGACGTTTGCCAAAACATGCTTGCCAAAAGCGCGGGTCACACCCGTTTTTCCGACTATTGAGCACATGCGTTTTGGCACTACCAGCATCGGCATCTAAATAACCAGTCTCGGGGTTGCCTGCTGGCCATCGGTCAGGTGCATAATTTTTCAGATAGAGAAAATTTTCACGAACGATGCCGCGCGTCGGGTAGCCGAGGTCATTCGGGCGGCCCACATCATTGCGCTCGCGGCCTAAAATCACTTGATCTCGCGTTTTACGGTCCGGCACATCCGCAAAAATATCGGACAAGGAACGTCCAGTCATCGCCGCCATGCCGTGATCTTTTTCGGTTAGAGATGCGGCTTCAATGATGGTGGGCGCGAGGTCGATGAGGCTCACGTAGCCATCTTCCACACGGCCCGGATTCTGAATCCCCGCGGGCCAACGCATGGCGAGGGGAAGACGATTGGATCCATCGTAAGTATTTCCTTTCATCCGTGGAAATGGCATGCCGTTGTCTGAGGTGACGATGATCCAGGTAGAATCTAACAAATTTCTAGCAGCTAATTCGGCAATCATTTTCCCGAGTTGCGCATCGAACCATTCAACCTCGACGGCATAGTCTAACATATCATTGCGAATCACCTCATCGTCCGGCCAACACGCTGGCACGCGATCGATCATTTCGGTTTTTTTCCCGCCGTATTGCACGCCAGAGCCTTCTTCATAATCGCGATGCGGCTCACCTGCGCCGAACCAAAAACACCACGGCTGCTCACTCGGCGCGGCATCTAAAAAACTGCGAAAATTCGCCGCGTAATCGATCGGCAAAATCCCAGTCGTGGGTGGCGTGAGCGCGTGCAAATCAAAACGTTTCCCAGCCAAGTCACGGCTGCGGCCAGCGGCATCAAGCGCCACGCCTGGAGACCATCCTTTAGCAGTCATGCCGACGAAGTAGCCATGCCTTTCTAACACTTCCGGGTAGGTGCTAAACTCTGCGGGAAAATAACAAAAATGATTTGCCCCTGCGCCGAGCTGCCATGGATTTCTTCCCGTGAGCAAGGCCGCGCGCGAGGGTGAGCATTTCGCATTCGGCGTATATGCTCGTTGGAAAAGAATCCCTTCGCGCGCGATGCGATCGAAGTGCGGTGTCTTTACCCATTTGCAGCCATAAACGCCGGCATGGCCAAACGACCAATCATCTGCGATCGCCAGCAAAATGTGAGGGCGCGGCGGCGCGGTTGCAGCACTCACTACCGGATTAAAGAGCGCGAAAATAACGAGTCCATAGTAGATCCACCGCCTGCTCATGGCTTGTTGGGCGCCAAAGTTTTTTCAGACACAGGCAAGGCAATTTTGAAAACCTCCCCATCCTCGATGCCGATCTGCAAATGCAGCGCAGATTCACGGATCATCTCAGGTTTAAAACGCACCGCGATTTTTCCAGATGTGCTCGGGGAAATCCACACTGGCTTCATGATCGGATTGGAATCGCCATCCACCCATGCACTCACTTGATGAGAGAGCGATGCTTGGGAAATGATTTCTAAAATCCACACCTGCGATGGCTCAGCGGTCACTGCGATGGGAGCTTGCCCGCGGCCTTGGGTCACCTCGCGGTCACTCATCACTAAGACCACCTTCGGAAGATTTGCCATCGCCTCGTCCACCGAAGTTCGCAATGACTTGAGAGATCCCGCCGCATCTGTTAGATTAGGCTCGTGTGTCTGAGCTAACCAATTTTTATCTAACAGAGGAGAAAGTTCCGCCCAGCGATCTGGCGCAATGGCGTTGAGCAAGGCGAGCAAAGCCTCTGGCTCGCTACGATTGAACGCTTGTTTTTTCACCGAGATGCCACGCGGC
Organism: Verrucomicrobiota bacterium; assembly: GCA_004294095.1. GTDB lineage: Bacteria > Verrucomicrobiota > Verrucomicrobiia > Verrucomicrobiales > Akkermansiaceae > Luteolibacter. The sequence continues at coordinate 5,055 of RDZR01000090.1, read as the reverse complement.
TCGCTGCCATCGCGAATTTCCGCTTGCCGTTCAATAAAGCGCGCGGCCAACCACGTGGCTGCATCTGGGTCATTTTCTGGCAGCAAATTTTTCGGATGAGGATACCAAGACTGCACCACAAAATGATCAGGCTTGCCACCCGCGGCGAGGTAGGCATCCAGATAGCTGAGCGAGTCTTTGGCAAAGGCCTCCGCAGAGAGGTAACCCGTTTCTGAATTCGTCACCAGATGGAAGCGACTGCCACGTGTGCGCGCGTATGCTTCTAACTCTAACAACCGCTGCTGCCAATCGACAGTGGCGGCGATCGCACTGATGGGAGCTTCTGAAAAATAGCGCCACGGAAAATCACCCTGCAGGGCGTGAATGCTTAGCTGCGCCTCATCCACCGCCGCGTAGAGCCCATCCAGCACCACTGCGGCATCTCCCCAATTCATTGGGCTGGGTCTGTTAGGTGCCACTGTATAAGCTGGCTGGCCTCGCCATCCCCAATTTGGGAAATTCAGAATAATGACGAATTGCACGCGAGGAAATTTTTCCCGCATCGTCTGCATGTAGCCTACGACTTCTGCCGCGGCGGCCTCAATGCTCGGCATGCCGGGCACACATTGGCCTAACACATCTTGGCCAGGGATCAGCAATCGGCGCATCGGATCGTCCAACACCAAAAAATCGGGGGCATCGCCCGCTTGCCAGATTGGACGCAGTTTGGCGATTTCCGCACGCGCGGTGATGCGGCCGATGCCTTTTTCCATCTTCGGCATTTCCCGCGATGGCAATGCATCGCTCGCAGGATTTGATGGCTCTAACAGTTGAATCGGATGATCCATGTAACCACACTCAATTCCGATGCGGATTCCTTTTTCCCGCAGATTTTTGCATGTCGCAGCCGTCACATCCGGCGGGATGCTCAGGCGCATCGGCTGCGGCAAAGGCCAGACGGTATTAAGCGCGAAAAAAACCGTATCCGTGCCCTTGGCGGTAATTGCCCATTGGCCGTCTTCAGCCGCTGCCAAGTCTCCGAGCCGGAAATGATTCAACCAAATTTTCTCCGGCGCGAATGAAGCATGTGCCTCAGCCGAAAAAACGAAAAGCCCAACAATCAAACATGGCTTCGGAACGAACCGAAGCCATGAATGAATCGTCTTAGACAGCCGGGTGAGCAGCGATTGCGGCATTTTTTTCGTCTCTCGCTCGTCTCTCGATTGCTTATGGTTGCAAAGTAGCTCTGAGGAATACTTTCGGACGCACGTTGCCGAAGTTCGTATCTAGTGTCGCATCCGAGATGCTGAATGCAGTAGAACCAGCGGCCGCCACGGGAATGGTGGCCAATGTGACCCATGGGTTCTGCAAATTGGTATTTCCTTCAATCGTGTAGGTCCCAGCACTCGGCGCGAAGAAATTGCCCGCAAAGGCAGAATTCGGCCCCGATGAAGTGATCGCGGTGATTTTGAACAAAGTTAAGTCGATCGCGGCGGCACCACCAGGGCCATCCAAGCGACCGAAAAGCAAGCCTTCACCTTTGCCCCACACATCGGTGATGTTAGGATTGGCCGGACTGATCGAGGCGAATCCATTTCCATCATTAAAATAACCATAAATCCGTTGTAAAGTTGCGGTTTCAGCAGGAATGGGTGAAGGATCTCTGGCCAAAACCAGATCATCTAATCCATCGCCATTGATGTCAGAAACGAAGACTTTATCTCCGGCAATGCCTAATACGATGGTGAAATTAGGCACCCCATCCCCGAAGCCTCCTGGCACACTCAAATCAATGAAGATTTGGTTGCTGCTTGGGCGATGAAGCATCCGATCGGCAATACCATCACGGTTAAAATCGCCCATGAAAGGCAAGTCTCCCGTGATGCCAAACGCTTTCCAGCCAGTAAATTGAGGGAAGATTGGGCCAGGACCGAAATCCGTCGCGATGCCTTTGACGTTATTCGACTTCACCATCCCCCAAACCATCGTCCCAGCAGGCTGCCCGATATTGGGATCTGAGCCATCCAGATAGACACCTGTGTCTGCAATGCGGTCACCATCCAAATCGCCAAAGACTAGCTTGGTATTCGCGGCACTCAGGAAGCCAAAAGGAACTTTGATATCTCCATCGGCGCCCCCATTGGGCGGATTAAATCCCGTGCCCAAAAAACCAGTCCCACCCGCATTTACATAGCTGCCATTGAAAGTGGCACCTCCCGGAGTTGTGTAATTGACGATGATTTGTGACGGATTGGTTCCACCATTGTTGGCAGTTTGGCGCATGACTTTGTCGTCACGTCCATCGCCATTCATATCAGCAAGATAAACATCTGTAATTCCCACGAAGCCGAAACGCACGATATTCGTGTTATCAAGGTTGATTTGCCAATCCGTAGCGTCGCGAAATGTAGGATACCAAATTGGCTGATCTGTTTCCGGTGGAGCAAGGCGATAGCCCACAACAATGTCTGGTCCATACTGCGCAAGGCCTGGTGGTGGTGGCCCCGCCGTGATACTAAAGAGGCTCGTTGTCGCTACCTGAAATGGAGCAGAAGCACCAGTTAGACTAAATTCAGTCAAAGGTGGGGTTCCGAAATCTGTAAAAAATGAGGTGCCCGTGCTTTGACGGATGATGCGCTTACCGACCGATTGAGCACCGGCATTGCTTGCATCATTACCATTGTTATGCACGATTTTCGAACCGTCCCAAAGCACCACTTTGGTGCCGTTGGCTGGAGTCGGCGGATCGTCGCCATTGACCGTGTTTCGAGAAACTCCCGGAGGAGTTGCGGCGAAGATATTCACGGTGCTGTTATCTTTGGCATTCACCACAAGATCGAAGGCCACGTTATTGCAATTGAGCGTGGAACCTTCCTCCAAAACCGCAAAGCTGTCAGTATCCACGTCGATCGTGCCTTGCAGACTACTAATCGTCAATGAGCCGTTGGTGATGGTGAGCGTGCGGCCAGATTGCAAAATAAGCGTTCCACCCACGAGATCTCCAGCGGAACCATCTTTAATGACGAGGTTGCCATCGAATGGCACACCTTCCACGGGCGCAGGGCCGGACCATTTGGTCGAGTCAAAAATGCTTTCTCCTGCGTTGCCGACCCACTCACTCTGCGCTGTCAGACTGGTAGGTAGAAGTAGTAGGCTCAAAATGCCTATTTGGTTGGGTATTTTCATAAGTTTAAGTCAAGTGGTGTGTTGCAAGAAGGAAGCTCCTTGAAGAATAAAGTATCCCTCTCCAAGGGCTTTTTAAGTTTGATTTTCAATGTTAGCCTAATTTCTAAAATGCCAAAAAAATTAATGACGACGACGTAGCAAGTCAACACAGCACGGAATGGCTCCGAGACAACAACGACTCAGCAGTGCACGTGTCACAATGACGAGACATATTTGCTTCATAACTAAAGCAAGATGACAGCTTACGACGTTTCTTGCAAGCGCTATTATCCACAAGAAGGTAACAATTAACCACATATTCTTAAAATAATGCTTATGGTGGCATAAAAACACCTCAGAGAATGCCAATCATTATCTAACAGAACCGATCCCCAAAAATGATTAAACCGCTTGTAAACAAGGAACCGTAGAAATAAAACGCTTTTAACATGTCTGATATTGTCCAAACAGCACCTCGGCCAAAAATAATCATCGCGACGCGAAATTTTCACAAAACTGCTGAAATCCGAGCGATGATTGGCGCCGCTGCGGACGTCTTCGATGTGTTAGCATTCCCCGAACTGCCGGAGATTGAGGAAACGGGCCGCACTTTCCTTGAGAATGCGCGCTTGAAAGCCATCGGCATCAGCCGCGAGATCGATGGTTGGGTGTTAGCCGATGATTCAGGGTTGGAAGTGGATGTGTTAGATGGCGCACCCGGTGTGATCTCATCGAGTTACGGCGGCATCGAAGGCGATCATGCTCGCAACTGTTTCTATCTGATAGAGAAAATGCAGGGTCACTCGCAGCGCAGTGCACGTTTTTGCTGCACGATGGTTCTCGCAAAAAATGGTGAGGAAGTGGCGCACTTTTTCGGCACGGTGGAAGGGCACTTGTTAGATCACATGAGCGGCCAAGGCGGCTTTGGCTACGATCCACTTTTTGTGCCGGAGGGTTACTCCGAGAGTTTTGCAGAATTGGGCGATGAGGTGAAAAATCAACTCAGCCATCGGGCCCGGGCGCTAGCTCAAGTTGTGATTTACTTACGATCGATTGGCTTGCTCAAATGAAAAATCATTGGTCTTGATCGCCGATCAATTCCACCGTTAGAGTCACCCGACTTTTGAAGGATTTTAAGGTCCGCCTGAGTATCACCCATGATCAAATGAGCGAAGCACCCGCGAGTGATGGATTGACGGCTCCTGAGCTGGACGAGTTGAGTCCATGGTTCCCGGGCTACGAGATCGACCGCTTGATTGCGGTGGGTGGCATGGGTGCCGTTTATGCTGCGGTGCAAAAGTCGTTAGATCGGCCAGTCGCTATTAAAATTTTACCCCGCGCCTTCACCGCGGATACAAATTTTCGCAGCGCTTTTGAATCGGAAGCAAAGGCGATGGCTCGGCTCAATCATCCGAATCTGATCGGGGTTTATGATTTTGGAGAAGTTCAAGGGATGCTCTACATCATCATGGAACTCGTTCCAGGGAAGTCGCTATTTCACTCGGCGCATGGCATTGCCATCGATCCTGGTGAAGTGGTGCGGCTGTTAGTCGGCATCTGCAGTGGCCTCTCGCATGCTCACCAGCATGGGATTCTCCACCGCGATATCAAGCCTTCTAACATTTTGTTAGATTTTGATGCACAGCCAAAGGTCGGCGACTTCGGCTTAGCGCGGCCGATCGAGAAGGCCTTGGTCGCGGGCGAAGATGTTTTCGGCACACCCGGCTACACAGCGCCGGAAGTGATGCAGCATTCGTTAGATGTCGATTTCCGAGCAGATATTTTCTCCATCGGTGTGCTGATGCATGAATTGCTCACCGGCCGGATGCCCGCAGATGATCCACGCCCGGCCTCAGAAATTGCAGGCTGTGATCCATGGCTGGACGCGATCGTTGCCCGGGCCACAGCGGA
>RDZR01000039.1 GCA_004294095.1 Verrucomicrobiota bacterium | reverse complement strand
GTTTAGGAACATGGTAACCGTATTTACCTTCGGCACCATACTCACTCACTAATAATCTCCAAGTAGGATTTTTTTTATGTTCTTCTTCCATTTCATGTTCAAAATCATTGTATGTTTTTTCGTACCAACCATAGTATCTGTTACGACCTTGAATATCTGTTAGGTCAAAGATTCTGTAATCAACCAAATCATTTTGTGCTTGTATGGTGAAGCGGTATGGGTCTAACGCTTTACACACAGCTGCAACTTGCTTGGTACATTCTAAAGCTGCGGTAGCATCATCTTGTGTAAAAAAGTTTCTATAATACTCATTGCCAACTCCCCAGAAAATTATAGCTGGGTGGTTGTAATCTCTTTCAATAGTTTCTTGCATCATCATTTTTGCATTACTAATAAATGCAGCCCTGCCTACTGTATTTACCACAGGAATTTCTTCCCAAACAACAAAACCCAAACCAGCCCAGCGATCACCGGAGAGACCGCAAATGGCAAATCGATGAGCGCAACCAAGAAAGATCTCCCGCGGAAACGAAATTTCGTAATGAGCCATGCCGCAGAAATTCCGAATAACGTGTTGAGTGGCACGGCAACTGCCGCCGCGATGAGAGTCAACTTAATGGCAGAAAGTGCATACGGATCATCTAGTGATGTAAAAAATACTTCCCATCCGCGGCGCAGTGCTTCCAGAAAAACAGCGGCGAGTGGCATTAATAAAAATAACACCATCACCAGCACGGCGGCCGTAATCCATAACCTCCGCACGGTAGGTGACTCTTGAGTAGGCGATTGAGCTGACATAAAAATATTTTATTTTTGCCAATCAAGGCGGCGTTGTAACAGATTGATCAGAATGAGCATGACGAAGGAGACAAGGAGCATCCCACTCGCGATGACTGCGGCCGCCTCATAATTATATTGTTCCAACTGCGAGACGATGAGCAGCGGCAATATTTCCGTTTTCATCGGCAAATTGCCTGAAATGAAAATCACAGAACCGTATTCCCCGATCGCGCGAGCAAATGCCAAGGTGAAGCCCGTGATGAGTGCCGGCACTAACATCGGGAAAATCACCTGGCGGAAAGTTGTCCAACGGTTTGCGCCAAGAGTGGCCGCCGCCTCCTCGATCTCTTTTCCCATATCTTCCAAGATCGGCTGCACCGTTCTCACCACGAAGGGAAAACCAATAAACGTCAGCGCAATGAATACTCCCGTTGCGTTGTATGCCGCTTGAATACCCATTTTATCCAAATACTGGCCGACCCATCCGTTAGGCGCATAAATTTGTGTAAGCGTGATGCCAGCCACCGCGGTGGGAAGTGCAAAAGGAAGATCCACCATGCCATCTAACAGCCGCTTGCCCGGAAACGAATATCGCACGAGAACCCAAGTGACTAGCAGCCCGAGAATGGTGCTAACCACCGCCGCCGCCGCACTGGCACCAAAGGTCAATTTAGCAGCAGCCATCACTCTCGGAGATGTTAGAATATCCCACCAATCATCCAACCCCAAGCCAGCCGCCTTGATGAATAAGGCGATGAGTGGAATCAAAATGATCAGGCTGAGATAAAAAATGGTAAAGCCCGCGGTAAGCCCAAAACCGGGAATCACTCTGTGTTTTCGAGACATTTTCAATTGGGTCCTTAGTTATTCAGAATCGCTCTGAATTGAATTCTCCAACCATGCGAATGTCTCTTTTAACTCACCCACGCTGCGCGCTTTGAACAATGGATCACTGCCGCTGTGGTGAAGAATCCGCGCTACCCGCGCCAGACCATACAAGTGAGATCGATCGTCCGGCGCGCATAGCAAGAAAAACGCGGATGTTCCTTCGCCATTTTCCGCCCCAAAATTCACCGGTTGCGATGTCCGCAAAAAGCATACGAATTGGGTGCTAATGGCTGATGGAATTGGGCGGCGTGGATGACAAAGCGCGATCCCGCCGGGCATTGCCGTGGAGCACAAGGCTTCTCGGTCTAAAAGCGCGGCCAACAAATGGTCTCGATCATACAACAAACCAGTGCGATCTGCCAGACTCACCAAAGCCCTCAACACATCGGCTTTATCTTGCACCACCACATCAAGCGCAATGCCCTCGTCTGGAAAGCGTGAGGAAATCCGATCGACGGCGACTGGCCGTTGATAGACCCCATCGGCCACAAGCGAAGACTCGATGCGCTTTTCCATTTGCACGACTCGTGAGGATTCGAGCGTTTGAATTTTTTGCTCCAACCAATCGATGACATCGTCGCGCCGAAAATGCCAAACCCCACCAATTTCCAGCCCGGGCAGCTTTTCTCCGCGGACCAGTCCCTCGATAAAGCGAACTGACCAGCCGAGATTGGAGGCGAGCTGACCCATAGTGAGGTATTCTCTTTTTACATAATCGGGAATGTGAGGCAAAGAGGCGTTCATATTTTTAGATGTAATAGGTTTGATTTACTCAAATTACTTAACACTATATATTTGATCAAAAGTTCCACCGTCATCGAAGTGCTCCTTTTGAGCCTTGCTCCAGCCACCAAATTTTTCATCGAGGGTTACCAGTGATATCGTTGGAAATTGCTTCGAGTATTTCTCAGCAATCTGTGCATTCCGCGGACGGTAAAAATGCTTAGCTGCCAATTCTTGACCCACATCTGTATATAGATATTCCAGATAAGCCTGAGCGATTTTTGTAGTTCCTTTTTTATCGGTATTTTTTGTCACAACGGCCACTGGCGGCTCTGCTAAAATACTAATGGATGGATAAACAATCGTCGTTTTTCCAGGAAATTCCTTTTCGATTAAATAAGCTTCATTTTCCCAAGACAAAAAAACATCGCCGATTCCGCGTTGTGCAAATGTCGTCGTCGATGCTCGCGCACCAGCATCCAACACGGGAACATTCGCGAATAAGCGCTTAATATAACCCAACACTTGCTTGCGATCTCCCTGGTATTCCTTGTCCGCCCATGCCCATGCTGCTAGATAATTCCAACGCGCACCACCTGAAGTTTTAGGGTTAGGTGTAATCACCTCAACCCCCGGCTTGATCAGATCAGCCCAATCTTTGATCTGTTTTGGATTTCCATTGCGGGTGACGAATACAATCGTCGATGTATAGGGTGACGAGTTGTTCGGCAGTCTGCTTTGCCAATGTTTCGGGATCGCTTTGGTCTTGGTTGCGATGATGTCAATGTCACCGGAAAGTGCCAAAGTAACCACATCTGCCGGCAGACCGTCGATCACGGAGCGCGCTTGTTTTCCCGATCCACCATGGGACTGACTGATTTTGACGACTTCACCGGTTTTTTCCTTCCAATGCGTTTTGAAGGCATCGTTGAAATCTGTATAAAATTCACGGGTAGGGTCGTAAGACACGTTGAGAAGTTCCGCCGCATGAGCGAAGCCGGTCGTCAAAACTGAGAGAGCAAAGGTGCTGAAAATCGTTGTCGTTTTCATATTATTAAAAATGAGTATAGGTATTTAATTTTGTAATGTTTATTTTAGAATGATAGTCGAATGCCAGTGAAGGTGGTGATGCCATCGTAGCCGGTCGAGTGGCCTTCACGACTGAGCCGTGACCATTCGGCTCCGGCCATCAGTTTGAGTTTATCACCGTAAATGAAGTATTGGGCACCGAGATAGATCGCGTGGTATTCGTCACCACGATTGCCGCTTCCAGCCACGCCAGGGATTGGTGTGATAGGAGTCTCACGTTCGTAGCGGCTTTGTGCGAGCACGCTTGCGGGCCCACTGCCGGTGGCAAACGAGTAGCGACCTACTAGTTGCAGTTTTTTAGGAATGATATCATACGTCGGCTGGAGATAGAGTCCGAAAACATCGCCGTTCACCCCGTCCCCACCGCTTGCAACAAACGCCTCAGCCGTGAGATTCCAATCACCCTCTTCGAGTATCAAAGTAGCGCTGACTATATCGTCGTAGCGGTTGAGCACGAGATCGGAGGCCTCGCGCTCACTGTGCAACCAGTCGAGCCTCACTAAAGCCTTCTCCACATTCAATTCTTGATTAAAGTCATAACCGAAGCCGATACTGAACGCGTGGCCTCCGCCAAGTTCGCCGAACTCTCCATCGCCCCATGCTCCCGAGCCTCTAGTGGTGGCCGGGGTATCATTGGAATAAAGGCCTGCCTGCCACAGCAGTCCTTGAATGTCGCCTTCGAGCGTCAGCGCAGTGGCGCGGTTGATTCCGAGTTGATTGAAAATTTGTGAGCGTTCGAAAGTGGGTGTCTCATTGGTGGATGGAATCCAGTCACCATATGCAATCAGAGTTTTGGTTTTACCCAAAGTGACGGCAAAATTCTTGTTTGGCTTCCATTTCAAATAGGCATCCACCAGCCCGTCATAGAAATCTTCAAACTGGTCATTGCTCTGGAAATCGACTCTCAGCTCGAGTTGTTTTTCAAGGAATTTAGCATCAAAGCCGATACGCGATCGCCGGTCCTCCCAACCGCTCGAATCGCCGCCATCAGCTTTCACATCATGGTATTGACCATGATAGCGGCCACGGAGCTTGAATTCTTGGAGAATAGGATTCGATGCATCTTTGTAGAGAGTGGCCGAGTCCCATAATTTTTCGGCTTCTGGCGGCAGCTCCCAAGCATATAATTGCCCTGTGGCTAAGGCAACCAACTTGAAAGTTACCCCAGCGATGATGAATGATTTAGGATTGCTTGATTGTAGGGCATCATTGCCCGGTGTGATATATTTTTGTGTAAACATTGTTTTTCTGATAGAAGGCCGCATCCAGTTGTCTGGTGTGCTTCCTCAGAATGATAGAAAAGCTCCCCGTATGAGGTGGCAAAAAATTGTTTTAAGGTGATACCTTTTCGTGAGGCTGAGAACTTACATCCGCGATGCGCATTTTTTCGGTGCTTTCTATCTGCGTGACTCGTCCATCATGAATCGTGATTTGAATCGAGCCAAAACGCACAGCCTGCACCTTGCGCCGCACCGTCTCGATCCAAGCCTGCTGCTCATCATGAAGCATCTTTGTGGTGTTGTTTTGATTCTGCGTCATTTTGATCCATCCTTTGTTGATATATAACTATGGTTGCGTTGTCGCCATTTCAGAGAGACTGGCCAAGAAACCGTCAGCCGGATCAGCCTTGCTCCGCGTGGATTCCTGAAACACTTCAGCCACTGATAGAAAGGCAAACGGATGCGGCGCATTATCTCGGCGGATTTTTCTCAGCGTGACTTCGACCACATTGGCCAAGGTGTAACGATCAAGTATATTGGCAATCGCATTGCGCACATCGATCATCAACATCCGGAGTCCACAATGGTCTTCATCCGGACAAGTGCACCGCTGATAGGCATTTTCACTCGCACAGCAAATAGGAGCCAATCGCCCATCCATCAATCGCACAATCCTGCCAATGCCAATCTCCGAGGCTGCCATCCCGAGCTGATAGCCGCCTGACTTGCCACGCTTGGTTGTAATCAGACCGGCCTCGCGTAATTCTAACAAAATTCGCTCAATAAATTTCAACGGCAGCCGATTTGCTTCGGCAAGATCATTGCCCGAAATCGTCTTCAAGCCCATCTCGTGAGCAATGCCGAGGTGAATCATGGCCCGTAGTGCGTATTCTGCTTTCTTGGATAAGTTCATCGCTTAATGTTGATAAAAAAGTAGGCAATTAAATTAGGCAATTCAAGATTTATTTTTATTTTTTTAAATCATTCATTTTTAGTTACTTACATTGTAAACAACATGAAGTGGGTGGATTTAAAAAATGACTCCGTCAAAAGATCTACCAGAAAATGGTGGATTAGTCAGCGCTTAATTGGCACTTTTGCAAAATGGCATGCCTCTATCTGATCATTCGCGAAGGAATGGAGAATAGATGGCAGGCAATCTCGGAACGAAAGCGATTCGCGGACGAATGTGGAGTGCGCGCAGCGATGGTTCATGGTGGCGATGTTAGGTCGCCGTGAAAGGTTTTGGAGGAGAGAACGGCGACCGAGGATCGCCGCCACGGTTGCCGCTACTTATGCATATCCCAGCCACGGGCCGAGCCATTTTTCGGCTTCGGCGAGGGTCATGCCCTTGCGCTTGGCGTAGTCTTCAATCTGATCTTTTTGCAGCTCCGAAAGCGCGAAGTAATGGCTCTCCGGATGGGAAAAATAGATCCCGCTGACGGCCGCGCCCGGATGCATGGCGCAGCTTTCCGTGAGATCGACGCCGGTTGCTTTGGAGGCATCTAACAACTCAAAAAGAATTGGCTTCTCGGTATGATCCGGCTGCGCAGGGTAGCCCGGTGCTGGACGAATGCCTTGGTAATTTTCATGGATGAGCGCGTCTTTGGTTAGCTCGCCTTCTGCTTCGTATCCCCACTCGATGCGCGCCCTGTGGTGGAGCATTTCCGCGCATGCCTCGGCCAGCCGATCCGCGATCGCCTTGACCATGATCGAGCCGTAAGGATCATTCGCAGCATCCAGCTCCTTGGCATATTCGTCTGCGCCATGAATGCCGACGACGAATCCGCCGATGAAGTCCGTGTGAGCGACCGTGGGGGCGATCTTTGGTCGCCCACTGCCCACAAACTCCCAGCCATCCAACCCCGCCACCACAGGATTTGTCATCACATAGCTCTTCTGATTTTCATAATCCTCCTCATCACGGACGATGTGATCATAAGATTCTTTTTGCCAAAACCCGCCTTTCCGCCCGAGGAGCGCATTCGCTTCCTTCGCGGAAAACGACTTCATGCCTTGTAAAATCGAAGACAGCGAGTGCCCCTCAAGCGGCTTGATCAAGAGATGCACATGGTTCGGCATCACGCACCAAGCGCCGAGTTCGAAACGCTGGCCCTCATAACGGAGAATCGCATCCCGCACAATCGCCGCGATCTCTGGGCGGCGCATGTGGCACTCCCCATGTCCGGCTCTGAGAGCTTCCTCCATGATTTGGGAATAGAGTGAATCGATTTTCGCGCGTGCATCTCTGGCAGTAGTTTCTTCTCCGTGCTTTTCGGCATTCGTTAAGATTTCCTCAAGCATCCGCTTTTCTCGGCTGTATTCATTGAGTGCGGATTGTGGGATCGAATCAGCGAGGCGGAAAACCACAGCGTATGTTGCGCCCTGCTTAAACCAATGAGGGAGGCTGCCGGTCGTGTTTCTCTGGATTGCGTTGCTTGATTTCACAGAGGGCGACCGAAGATCGCCGCCACGATCCGCCGCCACGGGCATGATCCAATCTGAGAGGGCGACGTTTGGTTTGCCGGAGGTTTTTTTGAGTTGCTGGCGCAGGGTGTGGAAGCGGGTGCGCTCGGTTCCATCTTCGTTCCAAACGATGATGTCATCGCCATCTGCATTTGCGGGGAAAAATCCGTAAATCCCGCGCGCTTGGAGGCGATTTTCGGCGATCAATTGGTCGAGATACACACAGGCCTCGGCGTAGAGTTTTTTGGCTTCTGCCGCGCCGCCTTCGTTCTTGGTTTTGAGTTCTTTTTTCTCGCGATCCCACACGCCGCGGAGTTCCCAAGCGTGGAAAAACGGTGTCCAATCGATGTAATCCACCAGCTCATGGATCGCGGGTTCGAGTGTTCTGGTGCCGATGAAAGAAGGAACGGGCGGCGTGTAGGCTTGCCAATCGTATTTCGGAGCTGCGGCGCGGGCCTCTGCGAGCGTGAGGGTCTCTTTTTTCGGCCCGCCGAGGAAATTTTCGCGCGCCTTTTGTTGTTTTTCGCGCAGTTCTTTCACAAATTCATCGTGCCCATCTTTGGAAAGCAGCGAGGTGGTGACTGGCACCGAACGCGAGGCATCGAGCACATGCACCACCGGCCCCGAATAATGCTCGGCAATCTTGATCGCCGTGTGCGCGGCGGAAGTGGTGGCACCTCCAATCAGCAGCGGAACGGTAAATTTACGCCGCTCCATTTCTTTGGCCACATGCACCATTTCATCCAGCGATGGCGTGATCAGTCCGGAAAGCCCGATGACGTCCGCGCCAAGCTCAACGGCCTTATCCAAAATTTTATCGCAAGAGACCATCACGCCCATATCCGTGACCTCGAAGCCATTGCAGGAAAGCACCACGCCGACGATATTTTTGCCAATATCGTGCACATCGCCCTTGACCGTCGCGATCAGAAAACGGCCGGCGGAGTTCCCGCGCTCGGCGATTTTCAAGGCATCTGCATAGGACATTCCCGGATTTTTTTCCTGGATGGCCAAAATATCGCCCGCGAGGTTTTCTGCTTTTTCCGCCTCCATGTAGGGGAAAAGCCATGCCACAGCTTTTTTCATCACCCGCGCGGATTTCACCACTTGTGGCAAAAACATTTTCCCCGCGCCGAAGAGATCGCCGACCACGCCCATGCCATCCATCAGCGGTCCTTCAATCACTTTGAGCGGACGCTGATATTTCAGGCGAGCTTCTTCCGTGTCCTCATCGATGTATTTGTCAATGCCGCGGAGCAAGGCGTGCTCGAGGCGTTTCTCGACCGGCTGCGTGCGCCAGGTGAGATCTTCTTCGACTTTTTTGCCGCCTTGGCCTTTGAAGCTTTCCGCCAAATCTAACAATTTCTCGGTGGCATCCGGATGGCGATTGAGCAGCACATCTTCCACACAATCTAACAGATTTTTTGGAATATCGTCATAAACTTCGAGCATGCCTGCATTGACGATGCCCATGTCCATGCCCGCTTTTCCGGCGTGATAGAGAAAGGCCGAGTGCATCGCCTCGCGCACTTTGTTATTGCCGCGGAAGGAGAAGGAAATGTTAGAGACGCCGCCAGAAACTTTGGCTCCGGGGAGATTTTGTTTAATCCATGCAGTGGCGTTGATAAAATCCAGCGCGTAGTTGTTATGCTCTTCGATTCCGGTGGCGACTGTTAGAATGTTAGGATCAAAAATGATATCGTCCTGATTGAATCCCACTTCATCGACTAAGATTCGATACGCGCGTTCGCAGATGCGAATTTTCTCCTCATAGGTCGCCGCTTGGCCATTTTCATCGAAGGCCATCACCACCACGGCCGCGCCGTAACGCATGATGTGGCGCGCTTGTTTCTTGAAATTTTCCTCCCCTTCTTTGAGGGAAATGGAATTCACGATGCCTTTTCCTTGAAGGTATTTGAGCCCTTCTTCGAGGATTTCCCACTTGGAGGAATCCACCATGATCGGCACTTTCGCAACGTCTGGCTCGCCCTGCAGCAAGCTCAAATAACGCGCCATCATCGCCTTGCCATCGATCAATCCATCATCAAAACAAATATCGATGACGTTGGCACCATTGCTCACTTGTTGGCGCGCGACTTCCACGGCGGCTTCGAGATCGCCCGCCCGCACGAGTTTGGCAAACTGCGGGGAGCCGGCCACATTGGTGCGCTCGCCAATCATCAGGAAACCTTTGTCCGCCGTATGATTGTAAGCATCGGTGCCGGAAAGTCGCAGTGCGCGAGAAATCGTTTTCATTCAATTCTAATGGTTAGATCAATACCGGCACTTCGCGCGGCGGTATGTTAGAAACGGCGCGGGCGATGGCGGCAACGTGCTCGGGAGTATTTCCACAGCAGCCACCAGCCAAGTTGAGCAAGCCCGCTTTGGCAAACTCGACCATGTAATCATGCATGTGCTTCGGCTCCAAATCAAATCCCGTGGGAGCCAGCGGATTGGGCAAGCCGGCATTTGAATAACAAGAAACAAATGTCCCCGCACAATTTGATAATTCTTCCAAATGCGGGCGCATCAAGTCCGGCCCCAACGAGCAATTGAGCCCCACGGCCAACGGGTGCATGTGCGCAAAAGCGATCCACATCGCCTCCACCTTTTGCGCGGAAATCATCGTCTCCCCACCGAGGCCCACGGCGGCAGAAATGATCACCGGCAGGCGAATTTCGCGCTCGGCAAAAATTTCCTGTATCGCCACACACGCCGCCTTGGCATTGAGCGAATCAAAAATCGTCTCAACCATTAAAATATCGCATCCGCCTTCGATCAGCGCCAGCACTTGGTGGCGATAGGCCGCGAGCACTTGATCGAACGTCACCACGCGGAAGCCCGCGTCATTGGCATCCGGCGAGTTGCTCAAGGAAACGGTGAGCGGCCCGATCGCACCCGCCACGTAGCGCTTGCGGCCTGTGTCTGTGGCAATATTGTCCGCCCATTTGCGGCAAAGCTGCGAGGAGACGACGTTCATTTCCCACGCCAAATCATTGAGCATCGGGTCGTCTAAAATTTTCTGGAAAAATTCAGGATCCTTGCGTCCGCCTTTTTCCCGCGGATCTTCGACGAAGAATTCACTCTGCGCCAAGCCCGTCGCCGAGAAGGTGTTGGTCTCGCAAATGTCCGATCCGGCCTCGTAAAATCGCTTGTGAATATCGGCAATCACATCCGGACGGGTGAGTGATAAAATATCTCCGTTGTTGAGCAAATCCTTGTCATGGCCGGCAAAACGGCTGCCGCGCGCGTCCTCTTCTTTCAAGCCATAGGTCCGAATGGTGGTGCCCATCGCGCCATCCAATACCATGATCCTCTTGCGCAATTCTTGCTCAAGCTCCGCGGTGGCATCGATCACTGACATGCCTTAAAATTAAAGGAGTTCGCCGACTATTCAAGAATCAAATCTTCATATCTGGATATCATGATAAGAAAATTTGTGGGCGTTTTTTCACTCCACATTCCAAACTTCCGGCGCGGCCACCGGCTCGACCCGCTCAGCGCGAAATGTGGCCATTTGCGGCTGCCGCTGCGAATCGATTTGGATGGTGCCGATGGTTTTGAACCATGAGAGCTGCTGCCAAACCGAGCGATCCCCAGAGAAATCAACCGGCACGGAAACGGCCTGCGCATCTGCGGCGCAGCAGGTGATCATCAAACGCGAGAGCCGCCAACACGTCGGATCTTGCGGATCGTGCACCGCCATGCCCGTCATCTCAATTTTGAGGGATTGCGCGGCATCGATCACTGCTCGCGATTGGCTTGCTAACTGATAGACGTCTGAAAGTTTCATCGCCACATGGCCCTCGGCATTCAATCCGCCACAGAGGCGAACGAGTTCTTCGACCGAGAAATCCACGCGCTGATTTTTTTCATGCGCTAGTGGCACGGGAAAAGCGGCTGCATGCACTTTGGCGAGGAAAAATTCATCGCTAAAACGATCCGGCGAACGCAGCGTGGCGGCGACGAAGGGCACGATCATGATCGCAAAGATTGCGAGCCACGGCGCAAGTTTAAATCTGTTAGATCCAGCGACAGGCCGCCGTTTTTTCCCTAACAAAAATCCGAGATTAATCACGGCCAGCATGATCAATCCCACCCCGCAGATCAGGCATTGCTCACGGAATGAACCTCTCGCCGCGAGGTAGTGCTCCACCCGCTGGCTATGGTGGAAATGCAGCATCGTCGCGCCCCAAATGAAGAGCACGCCAATCGCCAATAGTTGGCCGATGCGCCCGCCGTGCGTCATTGGATGCCGCGCCCCGCAGGCGCACGCAAGCTCATCTTCTGTGGTGGTAATTTGCCGATTCATCGCCAACTCCAAATGTAAGTGATCATGCCGACGAGGCCGAACAATCCGATTGCCAAACGTGCGACGAAGCCACGCTGGAAAATCGTCGCGTAAAGAACCAGCAACTTCAAATCCATCATCGGTCCAAAAACTAAAAACGCCATTTTTCCCGATAGCGCAACGCCCTGCGTGCTCGCTGCGATGAACGCATCCGTGGTGCTGCATAACGAGAGAAGAAGCGCCATCAGCATCATGCCGGGAATGGCAATCGCATCCATCGCGCCGTAGTTGATCACAGCCTCTTGCACACTCGGCTGCACCAAAACTTGCGTGTTGAACAACGCCGCGATCAATACGCCGATGACAAAATATTTTCCGGTATCGATGAAATCATGCATCGCCATCGTCGCCGCATGGCTCAGGCGATCACTCAGCCGCTGGAAGCTGTGCTCGGCAAATCCGAGTGGCGAAACGACATTTTCTAACAAAACTTTTTTCACCGGCAAGCGACCGACGATCCAGCCACAACTTACCGCCACCAAGTAACCTAAACCTAAGCGCGAGCCGACCATCCACCACGGATCTTGCCCCTGGAATGCAGACCACGTGCTCACCGCCACAATCGGATTCACGATCGGCGCGGCGAGCATATACGTCAGCCCGCAAGAAAGCGGCAGACCTTTTGCTAAAAGCCGCCGGATGATCGGCACCACCGCACATTCGCAAACTGGCAAAACTAAGCCTAACAGCCCGGCAATCATCAGCGCCGGGACTCGCTGGCGGGGTAAAAATTTTTCTAACAGACCTCGGGGAAGAAATGCATCGATCAATCCCGAAATCACCGTGCCTAACAGAAGATACGGTGCGCCTTCTAACAGAATCCCCAAAAAGGCCATCCACACATCTCCCTCAGGGCCTAACGCGCTCGCATGGCTCATGGCTCAGATGCCTCCGCGATCAATCGACGATAGTATTCCCGCGCATGATCAAAAGCAGCCATCGCAGCCTCGCGCTCTGTTGGAGCATAAAAACCTTGCTTCGATTTCCAGCATTGATCCACCGCCGCCAAGCACCACATCGCACTTTCCTTGCGCGGTTTGAACGGCTTGCCATCGATGACGACTTTGAGCGGATTGCTATGCGCGTTTGGAAATGTGCGAACGGCCACCCAGCTCGTTTCCTTGATCTCGGGGGCTGGAAAAACGCAATGCGTCAGCGTGCCATCGCCCGCGATCATTTGCCGCGCAACCGGCAGGCCATTGACGATGAGCTCCACTTCTTTTTCTAACAAATCAGCACTGCGGATCGCGGCACTTACCGCAAATGAACCATCTTGCAAGCGCGCGAAGTCTAACAAATGAGCCGTGCCATCGCTCACGTAACTGCGGCCCTGTTTGATTCCTTGCACCCACGCATCGTAGTCCAACTTTCCATCCAACTTCACATACACGCGGCCCTTGCCAACGCGCTCACCGCTCATGCACGGAAAGTCCGTTTCTCCACTCACCACCATATCGATTCCACAATTGAGCGTGTGATACCAGATATTCCATTCTTGTTCGCGCTCGGAATTCATCGTCGCCAAAAAATCCACCGCGCGCTCCATCGTGCCGTGTTCATTCGGCACTTGATGCGTCACATCCACGATGTATTCCATCGCGCCAATGCCATCGAATGGCGGCACATCATAATTCGGCAATCGCAGCGGACCATCCACGCCGGGAGTTCTGCCAACAGCACCGCTCAGCCCAATCGCGGAATGCGCCGTGCCGACGACCGCGCCTTGCTGCTTGGCCCAGCGCAGCGTGCTCAATGCCAAGGTCGGCCAGTGCGCCATCGAGTCTCCCCCTGCTGGAAATTGCTGCTTCAAATTGAGCAAGCACAAGTGCCCAGCATTTTCCGATCCGAAGCCACTCACCTCAATATCGTAGCGCAAAAGATACGGATAGCGGCTGACGTCCGCCGGTTTTCCCGTGAAAAATTGTTTCTGATAATCGAAGCACGGCCCCCATGTCAGACAACTGCCGACTTTGACATCCTCGCCCATGATGTGGCGCAACATGTCCGATGGATGCACGCCTTGAGTCGGATTATTGTAATGCAAACAACCCGCCGCGTGGATGTGATGATCGCCACTCCAATAGCCGAATTTATCGGTATCGATCCAGCGCTTCACTTGGTAGCGCAGCGTCAGCGGCTGCTCGCCTACGATGAGCGTTTTGATTTCCGGCAAGCTCTCCGGCCCGTGTGAGCATTTGATGGTGTAGGTGCCGCGCGCCAGTGGCAGCGTCTCGCCAGACTCACGATAAATTTGTGTTTGGAAAAAAAAGTCCGGCGCGATGCGTTTGGTTTGCGCAGGATAAATGCGGCCTTGTGAATCGCGAATTTCGAAAGCACCCATGCACGGCGTGCCATCCGCATCGGTCACTTGAAAATGCACCAACGTGCTCGGGATCGTTTTGAAATCCATTTCCACCGTCGTCCAATCCGCATGATCGCCGCGTGCGTAGCTCAGGTCCATCCAATCAAATCGCACCTTGCCCGGGCCATTCGCGGGATCGATGCGCAGCATGCTCAACTCACCTTCGCAGGCGAACTCGACTTCATACTCCTGCGCCGCGCCCGCATGGATCGGGAAGCTCACCTTGCGCACCGCATCCGGCGCGGGTTTCTCCTTTGTCGCCCAATACAGTTCTGCGATGCCAGCTTGCTCGGCCATGGCGAAAAATTTCACCTTCATATTTCCAGCCCGCGCTTGAACGGCCGTCATCATGAATGGATCCGCGCCAGTGCCATGGAAAATCAATGACCCGCGCCCGGCATCCAAAGTCGCGTGATTCGGCTCACCCCAACCATCCGCATCTCGATCGAAGCGCCATTGGCGAATCATCGTCGCCGCTTGGCCAGGCAAGCCGCTGATGTTAAATTCTAACAGCCCACGCCGCGTGCCTTGGCCGATCGCAGAAATTTGAATCATGCGATACTCAAGACCGAGGCCGCTCAAATTCGTCGAGAGCGGACGTCCATCAAACGCGCTGATGCTCATCCAGCGCGAGGCCAATTCGCTCGGCAGCGCATTAGGCAAGGCCTGCGCATTTGGGCTTTCCACCCGCAAGCGGCCACGAACGGCTGCGCGATTGATCACTTTGACCAAAAAAGTGCGCCAGCCGTTTTCTTCCAGCTCCGTCACCGCACGAGCCGGCGTGACGAGCATTTTCCCGTCCTCTGCAATCTCCACCGCCGCAATGCAGTGCGGATCAAAAATGGCCTGAGCTGTTAGAGTGGCCTCGGCATCTGTTGTTAGATTTTTGAGTGAATCTAACTGTTTGATTTCATCTGGCGCGAGGGGTGCTCCCACCGTTTGCATCGCCTCCGCCATGCGTTGGACCTGCAGCACCAGCGGCTGCGCATCCACCCGCTCCACACGCGGCAAACCAATGCGCGATTCATCCTGCGTTTGATCACGCTTGCCTGAAAAAAAATTGGGCAACGCCAACACTCCCACCAACAGCAAGATGGCAAGTGGAGCGATCAACGAGCGCGCTTTCATGCAAAGAATTTAATTTTTTTACCCAGCGATGAACAGACATTCATTGGGATGGCCCGCGAGCGGCGAATTGCGATTGTCACATTTAATCTAACGTGCAAAGTCTTGATCCGCGTTGGCGCTTGAAATTCTGAAATTGATGAAACAGTCAGTCATTGTTAGCACCTACAATCAACCAGCATGGCTTGAGAAGACATTGCATGGCTATCTCTACCAGACGTTTAAGGATTTTGAAATACTGATTGCTGACGATGGCTCGGACGAGCGGACCCGCGAGGTGATCGACCAATTTCGCAGACTGGCCGGCTTTCCAGTGCGTCACATGTGGCACGCAGATGAGGGCTACCGCCGCCAAACGATTTTGAACCAAACTTTGCTGCAAGTTGAGCACGAATACATCATCATGACCGATGGTGATTGCATCCCGAGAGAGGATTTTTTGGCCATTCACGCCAAGGAAGCGCGGCCTGGTAGATTTCTATCAGGTGGATATTGCAAGCTTCCGATGGACCTCAGTCTGCATCTCTCATTGGATGACATCCAAACTGGCAGGGCCTTCGATGTCGGCTACTTGCGCAAGCACCAACTGAAGGAATTTTCCCCCAGCTTCAAGATTGGCCTACCGCGGGCTCTGGGGCCAGTGATGGACAAAATCTCGCCAACCAAGGCCACTTGGAATAACTGCAATGCATCCGGTTGGACGAAGGATCTCATCGCAGTCAATGGCTTCAATGAGCAAATGCAATACGGCGGCGCAGACCGCGAGCTGGGCGAGCGATTGGCGAATTACGGCATCACCGGGCGGCAAATTCGCCACCAGGCGATTGTCTTGCACCTGGATCACAAACGCGGCTACAAAACCCCGGAAACCATGAAAAAAAACCGCGCTATCCGCGATGAGGTCATCGCAACTCGCAGCGTTTGGTGTGCCCATGGAATCCACAAGCGCCCGAATCCTTGAGCTTCAATCTCGGAAAATCTCTGGAAAAGTTCGTCCGCAAGCTTCGCCCTCATGTGTTGCCAGCGTATCGCCGCGCATTTTCAGAGCTAGTGAGCCGTGGCCTCAGCGAGCGGCGGCCGGGTGAGCGAATCGTGTGTTGTGATTTTTCCAATCCAGAGATCGACGCGGTCGGTGGACGCTACTATTTCAGCCTCGTGCGGGATCTGATCGATGCCGGGTATTTCCCAGTTTTCACCGCCCGACGCGCCACGCTTTCCACTTTCGGCACCAGCCGGATGAAGTCACTGCTGCTGAAGGAACGATTGGGCGTCGTTCAGTCATTCGATGAGCTGAATGAACTGTATGATCTGATCACTGATTCTGACGGACCAGCTCCCGCCCATGCCGAGCGAGTGGTTAGAGTGAGATATGAGCAAAGGCTCTGCGGGTCTGAGGATGAATTGGCATTTCCGTTTTTCGTGCATCCACAAATCACCACCAAGGTGAAATTGCCGCCATTTTATGAAGTCGGGAAAGCACGCCAGGTCCGTATTTTTTTCGGCGGAAATACTGAGCGAGGGAAGTATGATCAAGAAGCTCTGCGAGATGTTTACCGGGTGCTCACTCGCCGCGAGATGCTCGAAGCGGCGAGTGCGGTAGTTCCGGCATATTATCCGAAAGATGCGGAGTTCTGGCTAGCATCGGCGGACTTTCAGGCCTTTGTTTTGTGCGAAACACAGCACTGCAAAATACCGCAAGAGCGCTGGCTCGAGGCGCTAGGCAAAGCGGATTTTTTCCTCGCTTGCCCGGGCGTGGGCATGCCGCTTTGCCATAATTTGATCGAAGCGCTTGCTGCGGGCGCGATCCCAATCTTACAATATGCGGAATATCTCTCACCACCTTTGGAAAACGAGGTGAATTGTTTGACTTTTACCCATGCTGAGGATTTACGGAAGTTAATCGCTAGAGTGTTGGCCATGAAGCCGGAAGAAACTCAATTTCTGCGAGCCAACGTGCAAAAGTATTTTGATGACTTTTTAGCACCCGGTCGCTTCGCCAAGGTTCTTTTCAACGGACATCACACGCTGCTGATGAACGCTTACCGAGTTCCCAGATGAAGCCTAATTCTACGAGAGCTCGGCATGTCTGGATTCTTGACGAGGGGAGCCAAGGGCATCTTGTGCAATCGCGTGGCTTGATCCGCGAACTATCGAAAGTCATCCCAATCACGGTGGTGGAAGTGCCCATCTTCTGCATTCTCCCACGCAGGGTCAGCCGCTCGCTGGTGAAGCGACTGCTCCGCTTGATCAGGAAAAAATGGATGTTCCGCCTGCTGCATCCGAGGATGGAACTTCCCGCAGTGCCGCCAGACTTGATCATTGCCAGTGGGCCGCACTCTCTGGCAGCACTCGAATTTCTCGCCAAGCATCACAAGTGCCCGAGTGTTTTCGTGCAAGGCACCATCGCAGTTCCCATGGGAGCGGTGTCCGTCGTCATGCGGCCATTTGAAGGTGAAGAGCGCGAGGATTTCATTTTCATCCCGCTGCTATTTACCGAGATCACACCTGAGATCGTCCGGCATGCGGGGCAAGATTTCCTGACAGAGAATCATTTATCGATTCACGGACCGTTGAACTTGCTATTGATCGGCAATTCGTCGGCGAAGATTGCTTTCTCCGAGCAGGATTGGCGAAATATCGTTGGCATGGTGAATGAGCTATGGAAAAAAGAAGGCCGCCAGTGGTTGATCAGCACCTCGAGCCGCACTGGGAGGGAACTGGAGTCGCTCTTTAAGCAAGGAATCGAAGCAGATGCAATTTTAGATGCGGTTTGGTATTCGGAAAGCCCTCGCAAGGTGACCAAAGCTTTCCTTGGTCTTTCAGAGCGCGTTTTCGTGACGATGGATAGTCTGACGATGTTGACGGAAGCGGTGGCATCGGGACGGAAAACTTACGCGCTATGCCCTGCCGAAAATTTAGGAGAACGTTCTAACACTCATCTTGAATATGTGCGCCATTTAGCCGGAAATCACTTCATTACCTTGATTCAAAATGAAACTCATGGCACACTTCCGTCCTCGCTGGAGGTGCGCCCGACGATCGATTACACCGCCGCCATTCACCAGCTTCTCGCTCGCCTCCAATGGAAGTCATGACTCGCGAAATCCCATGCCAGTTGTGCGTGACCCATTCCGCGCTCGTGACGCGTGTTTTCGAAGCAGCGATGAGCCAACGCTGCATTCCAACCGAGAAAACTCGCTCGCTGTCAAGACGCAGCGCGCCGGTATGTGGCATTGGCTTGAGCGTCGATGACCTCTCGGATGAGATGGAAGACTGCTTTAAGAGCTATGATCGGAAAGGATTTCAGGCTCTATTAAATCGATTAGATCACACTCTTTCTGAGCTTACTGAGGGGCGGCCGTTTGAGGCATATATTCCGCACGCGAATAAAATACTTTACCAAGAAATCATCTTCCGCCCGAATTGTGTGGGCTATTCGTATCTTGAAGAAGGATTTACGTCGATGGCGTGGAGCACCCAGCGTAACGCAAGGACTAGTTGGGCAAAAATATTACGAAGCTCTATTCGATCTTGGCGAGTCGGCTCGCACTACCGCTTTAGCAGGCCGATGTTCGATCATACGTTACCGGGCTACCAAGCGGCATACGCGATCTCCGATTCGGCTTTTAAAAATATGCCGGGACGGCAAGACGTGGTGGCTTATTTACCCCCACTCCCAACCGGCGACGGCCTCGCAGGACATACCTACATTATCCTCGATGCACTCTATCTTTTCCAAGGCATCCACTGGGAGGATTATGAAAATGCGCTCGTCAAAGCATTGCTTAGCCAAGAGCTGCCAGACGGCGAGATGCTCATCAAGTTCCATTTTGCCGATGCCGGTTCTGCTGAAAAATACCAATCACTATGTCAAAAATTGGTGGGGAGAGGCACCCCACCACTGCGCTTGCTCGGAGCGAGCTATGCCGTTGAGCAAAACCTGACCGCTCGTGATTTAGTGTTGTTCTCCTATACTGCATTGGGCTATTACGCCGCTTTGAGCGGGGTGCGTGTATATTGCTTCGCAGGTGATATCAAAGATCTGTCGATTCCATCGTTCATCGAAAGTAAGCTGCCGGCAGACTTTTGGCCGGTAGTCGCCTCTGCAAAATCCTAATTCAAACGGCGCGTAAAAATTAAGTGCTTAGGCCTTGTTAAGATCTACAGACTTGTCTCTTTTGAGGGTGTGCCATCTCTGCAAGAATTTCTTAAGAATCGAGATCCGCGTGACCTTGCGCCGCTTGTGGAGTGCCTTTATCGGTTCTTGCCTCACTCGCTCGCGCGTTTGGTGGAGAGAAGCCAGCGGCCGCGGCACATGCGGTCAATCGCTGCTGGGGTTTCTTTTTTAAAAAATGCGGAAGGCGGATGGACTGTCCGAGATCGGACGAAAATCGTAGCGCACGGCCTTTCCCTCCAAGGCCTTTGCGGAATGATTGATCGCCCCGTGACAATCGTAGCGACTGGGCCTTCTGCCAAGGATTACTGCTGGGACAAAATCCGAAATGGAAGCAGATACATCGTTGCCGTCGCAGGTGCGCCGACGTTGCTGAAGGAGAAAGGCGTGAGGCCGGATTTGCTTGTCGTTAGCGAC
Organism: Verrucomicrobiota bacterium; assembly: GCA_004294095.1. Lineage (GTDB taxonomy): Bacteria > Verrucomicrobiota > Verrucomicrobiia > Verrucomicrobiales > Akkermansiaceae > Luteolibacter. The sequence continues at coordinate 32,893 of RDZR01000039.1, read as the reverse complement.
AGCAGATTCGCCCGCTATGGTATTGAGCACTTCCGCAACGCGCCGGGCGTGCCACTTGTCACCGTGTTGCGCGGTGCCTCATTTCTTGCGAAAGAATCCCGCAATGAGCTAGTGAGCCGGCCGTTTTCATTGATCGAGCACGTGAATTCTTGGTATGGTCTCCCGCAGCTGCCATACGATGTATTACGCGCACTTAATCAAGAGTCGGGCAGTCCATTTCATTTCTCAGAACCGCCAGACCTTGCTTTCCGCATTGGGTGGAGCGATGTGCCGGAGCATGGCTTTTTTTCTGGTAGCACAGTTGCCTTTGTAGCTTTGCAGATCGCCGTTCGCCTAGGTGCACGTGATATAGAAATTATCGGCATGGATCTCAGCGGTGGGAATAGAGCCTACGATGAAGGAGATAAACCGGTTAGGAACACGCTTGGTGCAAATTATGAACCGGTGATCCTACCATCATTCCGTATGATGCATCATGCGCTGGCCAATAGAAACATCTCGGTCCGCAATCTCTCACCTGTGTGCCCATTGCCTAGCTCGTTATTTTCAGGAGGCAAATAGCCGCTGCGGAAGCGGACACACAGGCGAAAGGTTTTTAATCACAACGCCTGTGCCAAGTAACCCTTGGTGCATCTGCTCAAATGCTGGCAAAATTTTGACTTCGAAATCATCCATGAGGGAACTTGGTATCGCGTCTGGCAGATCCACGTAGGAGTGACCTTTGCCGCTCAAATCCATGCCGATAATTTCTATATCACGCGCCCCCAATCCTACCATAAGCTGCAGGGCGGTGAAGGTTACCGTGGCACCAGAAAAGAATCCCAATTCAGGCCGCTTACTCCAGCCAATCACCGATTTCCCTTGACCCGTTGTTGGGAACAAAAACGGAGACCCTGATTCTTTGTTCATATCCTCGAGCTGTGTAGATATTAAAGAAGAAACTCCATGCCACTGATTCACTCGCTCGACAAGACATATCCTGTGATGAGAGAGCAAGGCTGGTGAACTCACAGCGAGAAATGCCGCTAGCTTGGGAGTGATCGCCAAAGGCACGCCGTTAGCATGCACCGCATTTGCTTGAATCTGCGGTGCAAGGCGAGCATCTGAAACAACCCAAGCATCTGGGCGGATTCCGTGTTCTGCTAGAATCGTCGGAACGCCATTCACAGCGATCAGCAATCGCTTGCCAGAAGCGAGTTCTTGCATCGGATATTCTCGCGCAGATGGGCCTCCGGCGACGATCGTCACTGGCCGATCAATCGGCCCGATCCAGTCCTTAAGAGGAACCGTCTCAGTGAGGTGCAAGCCAGCATTAGCAAGCCTCCATGTTCCATCAGAGGTCGGCTCAAATATGACAGAATGCGGGAATCCGCTCATGTGGCGATACGGCCAACTCCATAATTTTTTGCGGACAAGATTTCCCAAACACGCGGGTAATTTCAGGCTTGCTTGTGAAAATGCTAAACGCTTGCAAATGCTCTTACCCATTCGATCGCATATGTAGGCCTCAAGGGGTAACATTACTATCAGGAGTGCATTTTTTCATAAATTTTACGCGCCTCAAAAAGATCCGCGGGCGTATCAACGGCAACGCCTGATTCCTCCACTCCTACCATCAATACTGGCCGGTCATGCTCGACAAAACGATACATCTCAACAGACTCAGATGCCTCGAGAGGCCCCTGCTTGGTTGTCGCAAAAAAATCCAGTTCCTTGCGGTGGAATGCATACAAACCAAGCTGACGGTAGCGCTTGCTCGGCTGGCGAAATGCGAGAGGAATGGGCAACCGCGAGTAGGCAAGTGCAAGGTAAGATTGCGAAAAAATCACCTTCACCACACCTTGATCACTTTCGTCCTCCTCGGAATCGATTTTACCATAGCCATTCGTCGCCGCCAGTCCTTCAATCCGGCTTTCAATGAGCGCATTGGTCACCGCATCGATTGATTCTGGCAAAATAAACGGCTCATCACCTTGAACGTTGACGATCACATCCGCATCCAATTTTCGTGCGCACTCGGCCACACGATCGGTCCCCGTCAAGTGCTGGTCGGACGTCATGATCCACCTCATTCCAAGCTCGTCACAGACTTTGCCAATCTCTTCGCTCTCCGTCGCGATGTAGGCCACCTCGATGGAGCAAGCTTTGCAAACTTGTTGGTAAACATGCCACATCATCGGCTTACCACCGATGGTTGCGAGTGGCTTTCCTTCAAAGCGAGAAGACTGGAAGCGGCACGGAATGACAGCTGCGGTTTTCATGGGATTGGGCTATTTTAGGTGGTTAGGAAGTTGTGAAACGCACTCAAGAGCAGGCACGGATTTGAGTGGCTCACCATACCCCCAACTTGCATGGACGTAATCGATACCAGCTCTGCACGCAGCCTGCCAATCAGTTTCCATATCTCCGACAAACAAGGTATCAGCAGGATCTTCACCCGCCTCCGCCATGGCGATTAAAAGATGGTCCGGTGCTGGCTTACCTCGAAATCGCCCGCTGGGACATTGAATCGAAACAAATCGAATCTCGAGTTGAGCAAGCACTGCCTTGGTGCGTGGGGCATCTTTGGAAGTGACGACTCCCAGCTTAATTCCCATGTCGAGGATCTCCTCCAAGGTATCTTTCACCTTAGGAAAAAAAGTGGCTTGGGACAAAAAATCAAAAGAAGCCGTCATGTATATTTTCTCGATCCGCTCAACGTCAGAAGTCACCCCCAAATGTGCCATGATGTCTTTAAACGGCCTGCCAATGAGGGCGAAATAAGCTTCAAACGGCTGATCTATCGACGTTTTCTTCAACACCACGTCCCACGCCTGACGCATATTTTCCTTAGAGTGGAGAAGGACGCCATCTAGATCGAAGAGCACGAGGCGTTTCATAATATTACAGTATTACAGGAAATTTCAGCCAGACAATTTGATTCCCACTCAAGTCTGGCCGTCAAGGCCATTTTCGAGTTTCCAAATGGATTAGCTTCTTCCCTTGTAGATTCTTTTTTTCCACCTACGCTCTCTTCGCCGATCAGAAACGCGTATCATCAAATCCCCAAAAATGATCCTTCTCAATGTCTTGAACGATGGAGAAGCCGTCACCAAGCGCAACGAGGAGCCAAACCAGAGCTGCCATGGGGCTTCGGCCAGCGAAAATCGCCGCAGCCTCTGGGTTTCACGATCACGGCGAATCATAAGCAATAAGTGCTGCTCGGTCTTTGGCGAGATGATTGATGCCTCGACGGCTAATCTGATGTCTTTGGAAAATTGGCGAACGTAGTTCTGGCGTCCAAGAAGATCATGTATGGTGCGCTTGCGGGCGGAAGGGGTGTCCGCTCCCACTCTATAATTGCTGACGTTTGAGGAATGTGAGCGCCACTTTAGCAGCGGCTCCGCCAAATAACGGATCTCTCCCAACAACAGCGCCCGAACCCAACAACTTCGATCCTCAGGTCTATTTGCAACATCCAACGGGCCGAAAATCCGGAACACATCCGCCCGATAAGCCGCTGCGCAGCCGGCTCCTTTACCACCGGCATAAATGCAATTCGGCTCTAAGCCGTAAGAAAAGGTCATGTCCTTTTTATGTTTGCTTGATCCTGCTAACACATCTCCAACTTCGTCAATACGAGTCCAATTGGAGTAAACAAGGGTGCACTTCGAGTTGGCTGCAAATTCTGCAACTATTTTTGATACTCGGTGAGGTAGGGAAATATCATCACCAGCCATAGGAATGATGATATCCCCAGAACAGGCCGCCACACCTTGGTTGAAATTTGGAAGAAGACCGATGTTTTTGATCATACTCGCCCTAACAATTGTGATATGTGCCGGGCAATTTCTTAACTCTTCTTCGATAATCGCCAAAGTGCCATCCGAAGAACCGTCATCACAGACCACCAGCTCCAGCTCCGGGTAATCCTGCGCTATGGCCGAGCGAATCGCCTCAGCGACGAAACGCCTATGATTATAGGTAATGAAAAGGATACTTGCTTTCATATCTTGGAAATCGGCGTTTTTTTTTGGAGAAGATCATAAAATATCTTTGAGCGAGGGGTGACACGTCAATTCAAACAGAACTGTGTCCGGTGTTGGAACGCCAGTATGCTTCACGCCGCTTAGCGGAAAGCATCAACGGCAAATGCCACCGCAGTATTCTTCTGCAGGATCTAAAGAATATCTTACGAGAGCCGCTTGCACGAAGCAGCTTAATAGCGGAGCTAAACCATAATTTCCACAAAGCCCGTGTGACGGAAAGACGGCGGAGGCGATGCCACTCACATTTGATACGGGCTGTGGTCTGATACTCTTCAAAGGCACTTTGGGCGATGAGCTTTGTCTCCAGAGCTTGGGTAATGTCACGCATCCATTGGCGAACCATGCGCTCATGGGCGCGCAGAAATTTTAAGTGCCTGGCCATCGCCACAGTAAACTCAATTTCTTGAGACCAGTTTGATTGATTACTCTCATGAGATCTCCAAAAAACGAGCGGCTCAGACAAATATCGGATGTTACCGACCAGCAGCGCCCTAACCCAAAAGCAGTTATCTTCCCCATGTGGTCCTTTATGCATCGGTGGAAAGAGCTCACGCAATTCCACTCGGTAGGCCGCCACCGCACCACAGACAGGTGCACCGGCGTATATTTGGTCCTTAGAGATAGAATACGAAAAAAACCTATTCTTATTATGCTTTAAATCAATTCCTTTATTACTTATAACATTACCAAACTCATCGATGCGGATCCAGCTTGAACAAACTAACATACAGTTTAAATCCGCAGCAAATTCTCTACATATCAAAGAAACGCGATTCGGCACCGATATATCGTCACCAGACATAGCTATGATCACATCACCCGTACAGGCCGCTAGTCCCCGGTTGAAATTAGCATGAAATCCGAGATTTTTCTCCGAACTAGCCCACAATACCTCGATATGCGTGGGGCAGCTTTCAAGCTCCTTTTCGAGAATGCTGCGGGTGCGATCGGTTGACCCGTCATCGCAAAGGACCAATTCGAGATCAGGATAGTCCTGAGCCATTGCCGAGCGAATCGCCTCAGCAATAAACGCCTCATGCTGGTAGGTAATGAACAGAATGCTCGCTTTCATCGCTGAAATTCCATGGAAGAGTTGATCTGATTCGCACATGCCTCAATCTGCTCCGTTGTGAAGTGCGGACCACAAAGCAGGCTGAGAATTCTTCTGATGATCTCCTCCGTGAGTGCAAAACTCAACTCCCGATGGGATTGATACGCGGGCCCTCGGTAGGGTAGCATCGGGTAATGAATGACCGTTTGAATCCCGCGGTCCACCGAATGCTGCTGAAGGAGGTCACGCTTGTTGCTGCGGATCATGAAGAGTTGCCAGACGGGCGCCGACCATTGGTGGACGAATGAGAGGGAAAGCCAAGACCTCAAAGTTGAAAGTTGAAATTGATACCGCTCTGTAATAGCGGCGCGGCGGAGGTTCCATTCGGCAAGGTTACGGAGCTTTACCCGGAGAAAAACGGCTTGGAGTTGATCAAGACGGGAGTCGGTGCCCGCCACCTGGTGATGATAACATTTTTCCGAGCCGTTATTGCGCAGCTTGCAGGCCCTTCTTGCGACCGCATCGTCGTTGGTAGTGATGGCCCCGCCGACGGAAAAAGCACCAAGGTTTTTCCTGGGATAAAAACTAAAAGCCGCCGCATGCCTGAGAGCGCCGCACATCTTCCCTCGGAAGCAGGCTCTATGAGCCTGCGCGGTATCCCCGATGACGACCAGCCCGTGGCGAGGGGAAAACTCACAACTCGGATCCATGTCTGCCGACTGGCCATAGAGATGCACCGGAATGATCGCCTTCGTCGTGCGGGTCATGGCGCCCTCCAGCGGCGAGGCATCCATGTGGGCCGGAACGATGACCTTGTCGCTTGGCTCGATATCATGTGCCACAAGGGCGATCCGAAGTGCATCCAACCCGTTGCCGACAGTCACGCGATGCTTGGCGCCCACATAGGGGGCGTTCATTTCTTCCTTGAGTTCTAAGGAGGTGGGTTTGAGTTTAAGAAAAGGAGTCATGGCAGAGCAATTTCTTTGGATTGATGAGGTTGAATACCTAGTCTGGAAGGATTTTATCGCCGAATTTATAATGTTAAGTATGCTTCTTTGATTCGATCAAGCGGCACAGAATATGAGCTATGTATTGTGTCATCCTGATCATTACCACTAACAAGCATCAGATTGATATCGAAGTAATCAGCGATGGTCCCAACGTAGCCATCATATGCCCTTTGAAAATTGATGAAGCCAAGGGCTTTTGTGCCGGGGTGACAGAAAATAATGTTAGTAAATCCGCTGGAAAAAGGGCCAACGACGATAGCAGCATCTCTGAACATTTTTACTTTTTCAGCAAGATTGACTTTGTGTGGAAAAACTATTTCAAATCCAAGCTCGATGAAATAATTTTCAATTTCATCATGATTTATGATATTGCGATATCCCGTTCTTCCGATATATATTTTCTTGTATGGAATTACAGGTTTACCCTCTTCGATAGAGAGAGCTCTAGGGGGAAATTTGACCAGCTTTTCTTTCAGAAGATCAAGAACAAAACGTGGAATAATAATATCCGATGGGTTGATATAATTCGCGTGGTCCGTAATGTATGACGTGTTTCCGATATGATATAAAATCTTGCAATTGGCGACTTCATCAGGTTGAAGCACAAGAATTTTAATACCGACTAAGGATTTAACTATGGGATCAACGATTTCGATTATTTGCGAATCCGTATAACGAGGGACAATTAGGGTTATTGAATTTATATCACTCCCTAATCTTTGAATATAGTAAATCTTTGGTAGATACTGAACAATAAAATGGGCCCATACCGCACTACAAACACCACACAAGGAAAATCCTACATCAACAGAAATGAATCGTTTGGAATTTTTGATGTAGATCGTTTGATCTTCTACTTTTAATAGATCTTTATCGAGGGGAAGACATTTAGTCCACTGTGGTTTGTAGAATTTTTCCCACATTGCTCCGTCTGGAATCACGACGAAATCCGAGTCAGAATATACTTGTGCGTCAGAATATCTACGGACTTCAATTTCTGGATATATAAAATCAATCGAACATTTATCCGCGAGATCATACAATTTCGGGAATGAAACAGTTTCTTTCGATTTCTCTTTCACCAAGCATGCCAAATCGCCGAAATTTTTGGGATTGATTATTTTTAGTTTATGAGAATTCTGGAGATTTTGTTCATTGACTTTTTTTCGGTGCCGGTTATGAATTTTCTTTTTAATTCTCCTAATGAAACGTTTCAACATATGATAAATTTGGTATTTCGAGTGAACATATTAGAGCAATAAATGCGGCGTGTCCAGTTTGACTAGAAACTCGCAGCCATTGAGTATTGCGTGTGAGATCTTAAACTACAGCGACTATGGGGTAGGTAACTGGAAACTGCGCCATTGGATCAGTGCATGCCTAAATACGGACTCGATATGATTTGATGTGATGCCGGACTCGTTCCGGAGGAAAGACTGGCTACCTACCATAGATGAGATCGATTCTGAGACAGAGATCGAATGTATCGGAACAGAGTGCGGGAGATTTTCCCGCAAGGCTCCTGCAAGGCCGCCCTGCGGAACGTGCTCTTCAACTGCAACCAGCGCACGATAAGGTGCTAGGATAGATAGACTGCTTGGGCTGAGCGGCTTGAGCCATGGCATCGAGTAAACAGGAGCCATCAGACCATCCTTAGAGAGAATATCCGCCGCCGCGAGTGTCTCATCTAGAATGCCTCCTGTCGAGACAAGAGCAATGTCTGTCGTGCCAGGCCTAACAAGCAACGGGATTCCGTCTATGCCTCGGACTTCGTGAAGTGATTTCTCCCCAGCTTTACCGATGCGTAAATAAGAAGGTCTTGGATTTATGGAGAGCCATGAAACGCACTCTTTTGTCTCCCCAGGATCTCCGGGGGCCAGTAATGTAAGGTTCGGCATTGTTCGGAGAATGGCGATGTCTTGCACGGCGTGGTGAGAATATCCCAAGTTACCATATGCTAAACCGCCACCAACTGCGACAACAGTCACTGGTAAATTGTGATAACAGATATCATTGCGGATCTGCTCTAGGCAGCGCAAGGTGGGGAAGTTGGCGATGGAATAGGTGAAAACGTGATACCCCTCGGAGGCAAGACCTGCTGCCACCCCGGTCATGTTTTGCTCAGCGATACCGGCGTTGAGAAACCGGTCCGGAAACTCCGAAGCGAACGGCTCGATGACAGAAAATCCGAGGTCACCCACGATCAGAAAGATTTCGGGATGCTGTCGAGCCTGTACGATCAGTTCATTGATGAATGCTGTTCTCATGGCTCACAATTCAATTCTCGTAATGCTTGGTTCAATTGATCAATACCTGGCGAGCGGTAATGCCAAAGCAATTGATTTTCCATAAAACTGACACCTTTGCCTTTGACCGTATGGGCGATAAGACAGTTTGGCTTGCTGGGTTCCCATGGTAACACAGCAAGTGCGGAATGGATTTCCTCGTGGTCATGCCCGTCGATTTCTTTTACAGCCCATTTGAACGCACGGAATTTGTCTGCCAACGGATGCAAATCTAAAACTTCCTTCACGTTGCCAAGACTCTGGATTTTATTGTAATCCACGATGGCAACCAGATTGTCCAAGCGATGTTGCGGGGCAAAGAGAATGGCCTCCCAATTGGAGCCTTCGTCCAGTTCACCATCGCTTAGCATTACAAACGTGCGCCAAGATTTTTTCAGACGCTTGGCTGCCAAGGCCTTGCCACAGCCGAACGGCAAACCGTGACCAAGCGAGCCGGTAGAAAACTCGATGCCCGGAACCTTGTGGCTTACGTGCGACATAAGGCGTGAGTTATCCTGCCCATAGGTCTCCAGTTCCGCTAATGGGAAGAAGCCGCGTAATGCCAGCGTAGCGTAAACTGCGGTGCAGCTGTGGCCCTTGCTCAAGATGAAGCGGTCGCGGTCAGGCCACTCCGGCTGGTCCGGCTTCACACGCATTGTTTCATCGTATAGCACCGCCAGCAAATCTGCCATCGACAGTGCGCCCCCGATGTGGGAGGCGCTGGCCCGTGCCACCATTCGGAGAGCCTCGGCCCGGATCTCTCCTGCTAGAACCATCGATTTGCTCTTCATTTAATAAAGTAGGAGATGTGAGGATCCATAACGGTGCGCCGAAGCTCAATCCGTTCCAGATCGAAGTGTTCCAGCAGGGCTACGGTTTCACCCGGGAACTCCGGACAGTTCAGCTCGTCAAAGGCAACGATTCCGCCTTTAACGATCCGCGGATAGAGGTGTTCCAGTGCGACTTTTGTTGGGGCATAGATATCGAAATCAAGGTAAAGCAGACTGATCAACAGGCTTGGATTGTCATCTACATACTGAGGAATCGTCTTGCAGGCATCTCCTTCGATCAGCTCGACCTTAGGGAGGTGGCCCAGTGGCCGATTGCTATCGTGGAGAGCGGCGAGGCCCTTGATTTCATCTTTGATCGTTGTGTTGATTCTAAAGGCGTTTTTATGCAAATGATCGGAGGTTCCCCCTTGGAGGTCCTTGGCGTGGATTTCTGGAAACCCATCGAATGTATCGAAACCGATGATCTTTCGCGTATGATTGAATGGTTCCAGGATGCTGGAGAAGTGGAGCCAACTGGCGAGTCCGCCACCAGCAAATACCCCGCATTCGACGATATTTCCGTTCACCGTAAGAACACGCTGAAAGATCTCATATTTTGTTAGAAATCGAGCGATGTCCTGACGGCGGACATGTCTTGGGAAGTTCTGCAGGCGCTGGCCGAGTGGCAACGCGGAACATTCAAATGCATCGATAAAGCCCTCAACATTGCCTTTCTCCGTCGGGGTGTGCTTCGCTTCATGGTGTCCCATTGACTTTAAACTACTCTTCTTCTTCATGATTTTTTGTTGTTGTTCGCGTGGCTGAGCATTGTCCTTCGGATTGCCTCGGGTAGTGGGGTGAAAACATCCAGACCAAGCTCATGTTTGGCTTTTGAGATGTCAGGGAGATAAACGTCAATCAATTCTCCGTCTCGTGCCTGTCCGAGGACTTGGACCTCCACACTGGCGGCAGAGGTTCCGGAAATCTGTTGAGCGAGTTCCGCGATCGTCACGGGAATATCTGATCCGAGATTGTATGGCTCGGCGGGTTGTCCCTTGAACAGAATCGTCCAAAGCCAGACCGCGAGATCCGCCCCATAAAGATAGGATCGAATCGTCTTGCCATGTCCCTTAATCGCGATCGGGTTGCCATCCAGAGCAGAGCGAAGAAAGCATGCAGCGGCAAGATGCGAATCGAGGGGAAGGAAGGGACCAATGAATGCGAATCCCCGTGCGATTTTAACGTCTAGCCCGTGTTCCTTGCCTGAAATGCAAGATACGAGTTCAGCGAGCCGCTTTGCCTCTGGATAAGCACCCCGTGCGTCTAGAGTAAGCGCCGACACAGGACTCTTTTCGGAGATCATCCACCTTCCTTCCACCATGGGCCCATAAACTGCTCCGGAACTGGTAAACAAAAGCTTGCTGGCACCGCTATTCTTCCCAAGCTCCAATACCCGTCGTAAGCCTGTTAATGTGGTTTCAATAAGCCCAAGAGGATTCTTGGGATTTGCGACGCTTAGTTCACTGGCGGCGTGGATTAGGTGGGTAAAACTACCCCTTGGAATCCGGAATCCCGTCACATCGCCTACCACGAGTGTAATTAAAGGTGATCCGGCTAGCTCCGGCGCAATGCGGTGAAAATTCTCGGGATTCCGAGTCAGAACCACCGCTTTGGCGTTCAAACGCAAACTCCGGTTGGCGAAGAGGAAACTTTCTAACAGCCAACGACCGAAGAAGCCCGTGCCTCCCGTTATGAAAAGCCTTCCCCCTTTAAGCTCTTCCCAAAGCGGCCGAGTTCTGTCTAGGATTTCACGAAGGTCTTGGTTAAGAACTGTCATTTTGACTCTGTTGGTGCAACAAACAAGATTGCCTATCATATCCCGGCGAAGGTTCAAGACTCCCTCGTGGAATTGCATTAATTTCCGAGTATGAAGCGATTTATGGTTTCGATTTCGTAGTCCATCATGGCCTTGGTAAGGCCTGGATAGGTGCCAAGGAAGAGCGCAGTATTCATGATGGTGTCGGCCCCGTCGAGCGGGACGGCGACGCGGAATGATTCCGGCCGGTCTTTCCTGAGCTGCACGAAGACGGGTTGGCGGAGGAGGTTCCCGCCGAAGAGCATGCGGTTGCCGATCTTATGTTCGTCGAGATGGCGGCCTAGCTGAGAATGGGTGAATGGAGCATCGGGCTTCACGCGGATCATGAAGCCGAACCACGAACAGTCAGTGCGGCAGCCGCTATCATCCCACATGAAGCCCTTCGGGGTCCAGTGGGTGGCGTGGGTGGGGAGAGAGAAATCCAAAAACTCATCGAGATCCGCTAGACCTGCGCGGAGATGCTCCCAATTCTGTTTGCGTGCTTCGATGAAAGCAGGGAGCTTTTTGAGCTGCTGTCGGCCGATGGCGGCTTGGGGATCGAGGGGCTTCAGGTTGTAGCCGAGGTGACTGTAAATGTACTTGTGGTCGTATCCTTCGGGCAATTCGCCGAGCTGCCATTGAAAGCGCTTGTTGCAGGTATTATCCTTACCCGAAGCACACCAACAGTCGCGGCCCCAATCACGGAAACTTTCCGCGTAGGTCTTAAGCGGCGGACGATGGATGATGTTGACAGCGCCACCTTCTCCCATCGTGAGATGATGGGGAGGATAGAAAGACTGGGTCGAGATGTCACCCCAAGCGCCTGTATAGCGGGTTACGTGGGTGCCATCCGCCGAGATACCGGGGGAGTTTTCCTTGAAACCCAACGCATGGGCGCGGGCAATGGGCATCGAGTAGGTGCAGCCGAGCGCATCGCAATTGTCCTCGATGAGCCATAAGTCGTGTTCGCGGCAAAACTCGATGACAGCTCCGATGTCGAAGGGATTACCGAGGGCATGGGCGATCATCACCGCTTTGGTCTTGCCGGAGACAAAGGCAGATTGAAGTTGCTCTGATCGGAGATTTCCGGTGACTGGATTGTTGTCGATGAAAACTGGGACGAGGCCGTTTTGGAGTATTGGAGTTACAGTCGTCGGAAAACCGGCGGCGACGGTGATGACCTCGTCGCCGGGCTGGAGTCGCTTGTGGGCAGGGAGCTTGTGGGTGGTGAGGGTGCTGAGGGCCACCAGGTTGGCGGAGGAACCGGAGTTGACGAGGAGTGAGTGCTTCACGCCGAGCAGGGCGGCAAGTTCCGTTTCGAACGCCTCGCCTTCGAGTCCGAGCGTGAGCCAGAAATCGAGCGTAGAGCCGACGGCGGCTTCCACTTCGTCCTCGGTGAAAACCCTTCCCGCATAGGGGATGGTTTGACCAAGTGTGAACGGAGAGCGATGCGGATCGTTTCCGGGGCGGTTGGCCTTGTGCATTAGTGATGAATACTCACGGGTCAGGTGGAGAATCTCTGCTTTGAGTTCGGTAGGGGTACGGGTCATGATCAGATTAGAGGGATTATTGCGCCCAAGGAATGCCAAGTCGCTTTGCTTCGGCGGTGTAGTCAGAGATTTGAAAAGTAGTCGAGTCGATGGCTGCTGCCGAATCGGCTGAATAACGGCTATACCAAGAAACAGCCTGCTGAACCGTCCGGGGAAAGTCCCAGACCGGTTGCCACTTGAGGAAACTGAATGCCTTATCCGTGGCAAGATTTAGCAGGGTGGCCTCGTGCACTGCCTGCGGATCGCTACGATCCACCCAATGCCCCGGTAGGTGTTTGAGGATCTCCTTGACCAGATCTTCAACCGTCCTGTTTGATGTTAGAGCAGGCCCGAAGTTGAAGCCGCTGCATAGCTGAAGGAGAGCATCCGCCGCTGTTGCATAGTGAAGGGATGCGCCGAGTAGAAGATAACCACTCAAGGGCTCCAGAACATGCTGCCATGGCCGTATTGCCACTTTATTACGGACAGGGATAGTGTTTCCGATTTGCAATGCTCGGATGCAGTCAGGCACGATGCGATCCAATGCCCAGTCGCCACCGCCGATCACATTTCCCGCGCGGGCGGATGCCAGTTTGACGATAGAATCGGGTCTAGAAAAGTAAGAGCGCCGATAAGCGCTGATCGCAAGTTCCGCCGCACCCTTCGAAGAGCTGTAGGGATCATAGCCGCCCAACGCATCATCTTCCCGGTAGCTGTTTACCCATTCCCGGTTTTCGTAGCACTTGTCGGTCGTCACCGCAACAACAGTGCAGGGTTGACGGGCTAGGCGAACGGCTTCGAGGACATGAACTGTGCCAAGGACGTTGGTGGCGTAGGTCTCAACCGGTTGCTCGTAAGACAGGCGGACCAGCGGTTGTGCGGCGAGGTGAAAAATAAAGTCGGGACGGGCCATCTCAACTACCTTCCGGACTGTTGAGAGATCCCGTATGTCCCCGATATGATGCTGCAAGCGATTAGCCAATCCCAGATCGTCGAAGAGCGCTGGGGTGGTCTCCGGAGGCAGAGCTAAACCTGTGACTTCTGCCCCGAGTGCAAGCAGCCATTCGGACAGCCATGAACCCTTGAAACCGGTATGACCGGTAATTAAGACCCTCTTTCCACGATAGATGTCTCCGAAAGCTGTCATGCCCAGATCTTCCAAGGAGCCGTGCCCTGGTCCCAGAGTCGGTTCAAATATTGGTTTTCTTGATAGGTATCCATTGGTTGCCAGAAGCCATTGTGATGAAAAGCATGCAGTTGTCTATCTCTCACCAAGTGATCCATCGGTTCGCGCTCTAGCATCATATTGGGATCTGCCGGAAGGTAATCAAACATTTGATGTTCACATATCATGTAACCTCCATTGACGAGGGATTCCTCGAATTGAGGCTTTTCAGCAAAGGAATGAATGTTCCCGTCTGCCTCGATACGCAATGCCCCGAAGCGGCCCGCAGGATGAACGGCGGTAAGTGTGCAGACCTTTCCGACTGCTCGGTGAGAGGCGATGCTGGCGTTGATATCTATTGTTGCGAGTCCATCCCCGTAGGTGAGCAAAAAAGGGCTCCCTTCAGGAATGTAACGTTGTATCGCCTTGACTCGATAGGCTGTCATCGAGTCTTCGCCGGTATCGGCCAGTGTGACATTCCAGTCCTCCTCATCGTGCCCGTGATGGCAGGTGATTTCCGTTTCGCGTCCCAGTTTCAGTGTGATGTCGCAAGTATTCCAGAAGTAGTTCCGGAAGTATTCCTTGATCATATCGCCCTTGTAACCGAGGCAGAGCACGAAATCCTTGTGTCCATAGTGGGCGTAGGTTTTCATGATGTGCCACAGAATGGGCCGGTTGCCTATGGGCACCATCGGTTTCGGGCGATACTCAGTTTCCTCACGAAGACGAGTGCCTTTACCACCGCAGAGAATGACGACTTTCATAGGTATATAGATGGTTTAGAATGAAAGGAAGGAGTTGATGGCGTTACGGACTAGGTTGCCGGAAAGAACCGACATATGGGGACCGAGGGGGAGACTTAAAACTTCGTTCGCTAATTGCTCGGCAATCTTCATTTCAACTTTCTGCTTTCCGCTTTCTACTTTGGTATAAGCCCCACTCAGGTGCGGAGGAATTGGATAGTGAATGATCGTCTGGATGCCTTTGTTGGCAAGGTGCTGTTGGAACGCATCTCGTCGCGGATGGCGGATGACGAAGAGGTGCCAGACGGGTTTTGCCCATTCGCGGACAGTTGGAAGACAAAGTTGAGAGTTTAAAGCGGAAAGTTGAGAAAGATAGTGCTGCGCGATCACTGACCTCCGGGAGTTCCATTCGTCGAGGTGGCGGAGTTTAACTCGGAGGAAGGCTGCTTGGAGCTCGTCCAAGCGGGAGTTGATGGCGGGAACGTCATGATAGTAACGCTTTTCTGAGCCGTAGTTGCGGAGTAGTCTGGCTTTGCGAGCGACTTCGTCGTCGTTGGTGGTGATAGCCCCACCGTCTGAGAATGCACCGAGATTTTTGCCAGGGTAAAAGCTGAATGCAGCGGCGTGTCCGAGGGTGCCGCATGCGCGGTCCTTGTAGCGCGCGCCGTGGGCTTGGGCGCTGTCTTCGATGACAATCAGATTGTGCGCTTTGGCAAATTCATTGATCGGATCCATATCAGCGGGTTGGCCGTAAAGATGCACTGGAACGATTGCCTTAGTGCGGGAGGTTAGGACACTCGCCAAGAGGCTTGGGTCAAGATTGCCGGTATCCAAGCAGACATCGACAGCTACCGGCGTTGCGCCAGTCTGGCTAACTGCTAACCAGGTAGCGATGAACGTATGTGCTGGGACGATCACATCGTCGCCAGGACCGATGCCATGGGCTTCCAATGCGAGGCGAATGGCATCGAGACCGTTTCCAACCGCAACACAGTGCTTGGTGCCGACATAGCCGGCATATTCTTCTTCAAACGCCTCGACCTCGCGGCCCATGAGATACCACCCGGAGTCCATAACTCGGTGGTAAGCGGCATCGAGCTCGTCCTTGAGTTCGAGGTAGGTGGGCTTGAGTTCAAGAATGGGAACTTGCATGGGGAAAATTAGAAAACGGAAATTCAAAATAAAATAGGTTGCCGTCGCGGAGGGATTAAGGGGAAGAATGTTGGCTGGCGGTAAAAAAAGCGCGGGAGGTTCAAAGTAAGAGCAAGGTATGGCCGATCACACCCTAATGATCGCTTCGAGCATGCTCAGGTAGTTGCCGCGGCAATAAAATCATCATACTTCCGGTAGTAGTCAGATTCGTCGTAATAGTTCGAGGCAAGAACGAGACAAACTGCGCCTGACGAAAAATTGTCCATTTCCCGCCAGATCATTGGACACACATAAAGCCCGAAGTATGATTTATTGAGATGGAAGCGTTTCTTTGCACGGCCGTCATCAAGCACGATGTCGAAGGCGCCCGAGATGGCGATGATTAACTGATGAAGTTCTTTGTGCGCGTGCCCTCCCCGCTCGGCTCCGCCGGGCACGTCGTATAGATAATAAGTGCGCTTAATGTCGAAAGGAATGTGGCGACCTCCCTCCACGAACGTGAGATTGCCCCGTATGTCGGTTACCTTCGGTAACTCAATGACGCAACATGAGTCGAGAGTGAACTTTTTCATAGCTTTTTTGATGATGTATCGACAAATCCTGAAACCACTGCTGGATTCCCCTTGACAATGGCGTTGTCCGGCACATTCCGCGTCACCACGGCGCCGGCACCGACCATGGCCCCACTGCCGACGAGAATGCCAGGCAGGATGGTGGCGTTGGCGCCGATTGACGCGCCCTTACCAAGGGTGGTGACTGGGTATTTGGCGAGCGCCTCGCGCGAGCGGGGAAAAGGATCATTGGTGAAGGTGACGTTAGGACCGATGAAGACATCGTCGGAAATACGAATGCTATCCCAAATCTGAACTCCGCATTTGATGGTGACTCGGTCGCCGATCACCACGTCATTCTCAATGAAGACATGGGAACAAATATTGCATTGCTCACCGATCCTCGCCCCTGGCAGCACCACACAAAATTGCCAGATGCGAGTTCCCTCGCCTATGCAGGACGTTTGGACGTCGGATAAAGGATGAATGAAGGGCATACCAGTGAGTGAAGGAATATTTCGGGATAATGGCAACCGGAAATCAAATCAACGTCTTTAGATACTCGACGTAGGAAGTCTTGCCAAGACGCGTGATCGAATCACAGAGTTCGCCGTGGCTGAGCCAGCCGTTCCGCCAAGCGATTTCTTCGAGACATGCGACTTTAAACCCTTGGTGGTGTTCAATGGTGCGGACGAATTGAGATGCTTCTAACAGCGACTCATAAGTTCCAGTATCCAGCCAAGTGTGGCCGCGCCCGAGGATTTCTACGTGGAGGTCGCCGCGTTCGAGGTAGGCGCGGTTAATGCAGGAGATCTCAAGCTCGCCGCGTGGCGAGGGTTTGACTTCCTTGGAGATGGCCACGACATCGCGGTCGTAGAAGTAGAGTCCGGTAACGGCAAAATTTGACTTCGGGTTAGCCGGCTTTTCCTCCACCGAGATGGCTTTGCCATGATCGTCAAACTCAACCACGCCGAAGCGATGCGGATCATGAACCTCGTAGCCGAAGATGGTGGCTCCGGTTTTACGATTAGCCGCAGCCTTGAGCTTCGGAGAAAAACCTTGCCCGTAGAAAATGTTGTCACCCAAAATCAAGGCGCAATGGTCTCCGGCGATGAAGCTCTCTGCGATGTGAAATGCCTGCGCTAGGCCTTCGGGGCGGGCCTGCTCTGCGTATGCGAGAGAAATCCCGAAGCGAGAGCCATCGCCCAGAAGGCGGCGGTAGAGAGGAAGATCCTCTGGAGTCGAAATTAAGAGAATCTCCCGAATTCCCGCCAGCATGAGCACCGATAGTGGATAATAGATCATCGGCTTATCATACACCGGCAGCAGTTGCTTGCTTATCGCGATGGTGATTGGGTAAAGGCGAGTGCCGGAGCCGCCTGCTAGAAGTATTCCTTTCATGGGTATAAAATTCAGAGCGATGATTTCCCGAGACGTTCAAATTGGTAGGAGCCATCGAGAATTGCTTGCCACCATGCTTCGTGCTCTAGATACCATTTTACCGTGCCGTAAAAACCGGATTGTTGATCCATCATCGGCAACCATCCAAGCTCGTTTTTGATCTTAGTTGCATCTATTGCGTAGCGGAAATCGTGCCCTGGGCGATCAGTCACGAACGTAATTTGTTTTGAGTAGGATAAACCGTCAGCTCTGGGCCGGAGAGCATCCAGAATCTGGCATAATAGCCGAACGAGATCTATATTTCGCAATTCATTATCGCCACCAATGTTGTAGGTCTCACCGGGTCTTCCAGAAAAGGCAGCGGCAAGGAGAGCTGAGGCATGATCTTCAACATGTAGCCAATCTCTAACATTCTCTCCATTCCCATACACAGGGAGTGCTTCACCTCGAAGCGCCTTCAAAATCATCACAGGAATGAGCTTTTCTGGAAATTGATAGGGGCCATAATTATTAGAGCAATTGGTAACGATCACCGGCAATCCATACGTGTGATGCCATGCACGAGCAATATGGTCTGACGATGCCTTACTCGCAGAATATGGCGAGTGCGGTGAATAAGGTGTCGCTTCCGTGAACCCAGACTCACCCAATCCCAGAGATCCATAAACTTCATCCGTAGATACATGTAAAAAACGAAACGCCTTCTGCCCTGTATCTGAAAGTTTGCGAAAATAAACGAGCGCAGCTTGCAGCAAATGATATGTGCCGAGGATATTTGTCTCGATAAAATTGATTGGACCGTCGATGGAGCGATCCACATGACTTTCCGCTGCCAGATGGATGACCATATCGGGCCGATGTGTTTCAAAAATGTTAGCGACAGCTAAAGGATCACCAACATCCCCTTTTATCAATGTATGGCGTGGGTTCGATAAACAATCCTCCAATGAAGCAAGATTTCCGGCATAGGTCAATTTGTCCAAATTCACGACATAATGCTCAGTTTCGCGAATAATTTTGCGGACTAAATTGGAACCAATAAATCCAGCGCCTCCAGTGATGAGAATAACCATAATAATAATAAGAGGAAAAGGCCGCTCATTGCCCAAGCTCGCGCGAACGCGCGGTAGCAGCCGCAACCGCATCGATCAAGCACGAGCGGATTGCGCCGCGCTCGAGTGCTGCCAGTCCGGCGATCGTGGTGCCACCAGGCGAGGTGACGCGGTCTTTCAGCACAGAAGGATGCTCATTGGTTTCTAACACCATCGCCGCCGCGCCTAACATCGTTTGTGCCGCCAATTTTAAGGCATCCGCTCGAGCAAGCCCGGCTTTCACTCCGCCATCGGCCAGCGCCTCGATCATCAGATAACCGTATGCGGGGCCGCTGCCAGAAAGTCCCGTCACCGCATCCATCAATTTTTCAGGAACTTCCAGCGCGATGCCAACTGCGGCTAGCAGAGATTGAGCCCACGCAGCATCTTCATTGGTCACCTTTTCCCCGCGGCAAAAGGCAGCAGCACCATGGCCCACCAGCGCGGGTGTGTTCGGCATCGCTCGGATGATGCGTGCGTGAGCGCCAGCGGCATCCTGCATGGCCGCGAGTCGCAATCCGGCCGCGATCGAGAGAATCAACGTCGCCTGCTCACCGCGCGCTTGCCTCACCGCCGCTAGAGCCAGCAGCGCGTCTTGCGGTTTGGTGCTGAGCAAAAATACATCACACCCCGCACTCATTTCCTCAACGGTGGCGAAAACAGCGGCCCCAGTTGCCTTCGCGAATGACTCGCGTGCCGGGGCGTAAGGATCGCATCCCAATAGACCTTCCGCTTGGATCACTCCACTGCGGATCGCCCCGCCCACCAGTGCTGTGCCCATTTGCCCGCAACCAATCACGCCTAACTTCATGCGCTGAGATTAAGCGATGGTCACTCGCGGAGGCGAGCGCGATTTTTCATCGACTCCATGATCCCCGCGAAGTTCAATCGTGCCCATGCGTTGGATGTTTTTAAAATGCCTTATCCCATGGTTGCTTGCGGCCAATCTCTTTGCAGAAAATGCGACCACCGTTGATGATGCCATACCGGCGGTGGTGCGGGCTCTCCCGCAGCCGAAAGTTCAGGACTTTCCAAATGGCTTGCAAATGGCCATCACCGCGAAAAACGAGGCTGCGCAAAATGCCGTCATTCAAGGCATCAATCACCTTCACGGCGGTTGGGAAATGGAAGCCACTCGGCACTTCGCCCACGCGCTCAAAGAAGATCCAAATTGTTTAATGGCCTATTGGGGCATCATCATGTCCACGCTCACGCCTTCACCAGAAACAGGACCAACTCGCAACATCGCCACCGAGAGGATGTTAGATTTAGTCGATCAAGGCATCGGCAGTGAATTAGAGCGCGGGCTTTGCTACGCGTTGATCAAATACATTCAAGAAGGACCACAAGCCGCTGCGAATGCCTTTCGCAAAGTCGCGCGTGATTCACCGAATGATCTGCAAGCTCCCATTTTTATCTGCCTCTTCTCCCGCAGCGGATACGATATTATCGGCTCGCCCACGCCGGACCAACAAGCTGCGGAAGAGATACTGACAAAGCTGTTAGAAAAAAATCCGGACCATCCCGTTCTTCTCAATGCATTGCTCACCATCCGCGCCGAAGCACCCGATCTAAGTGCCTCACTGCCTCTCGCGAGAAAGCTGGTGCAACTGGTGCCGAATTACCCGCCGTATTTCCATCTGTTAGGTCATTACGAATGGCGCTGCGGCAATCATGGCAAAGCGGCAAGTGCATTCGGAAAAGCCGCATCAGCCTTCGAGAAATGGATGCAGCAAAACAATGCCACCAACGCAGATTGTCCTGAATGGGTGCGCAGCGAGTGCTACCGAATTACCGCATTAAATTCCATGGGCGATGCTGCCAATGCATTGGCGGCTGCAAACAAATTGGCCAAGCTGCCACTCGTCGAAGGCCGCACCAGCTCTGCGGGAATGCGCCTCATGCTGTGGGAGGCGACGACGCTACCTGCTAGAATTCACCTCTCACAATCTGAACCAGACTCGATCAAGAAAGCAATCGCATCACTCGCACCGCCCGCTACGCTCAAGCCAACACATGCCCACTCACTCGCCTACTGGTGGATCGATGGCTTGCGCCTTGTGTTAGAAGGTAGGCGGTTGATCGATGAGGGGAAATTGGAGGAAACTCAGCACGTCTTAGCCGCCATCGCACAACATGGCGAAGCGATGAGCAGAACTCAAAACGCGGCGGCAGAAAGCGGCGAGCGTTCTTCTTGGACGCGCGCATTCCGCGCCTTGGAAGTTTACGCCAGCGAGCTGCGTGGATTGGCTGCCATGGCCGGCCCCCAAAGCGGCATCGGCTCCGCCTACAATTGGTTTAGCTCGGCAGCGGATCGCCAACAACCAGCCTCGGTCTTGATGCCACCGATGGTGCTCTATCCGATGGCTGGCCGCATTGGCGAGTATTTTACCAAGATCGGGAAAGCAGACGATGCCACTGATGCCTACCTGCGCGCACTTGAGATGGAGCCAAATCATGAACGCATTCTC
The DNA here is from genome assembly GCA_004294095.1 of Verrucomicrobiota bacterium. Lineage (GTDB taxonomy): Bacteria > Verrucomicrobiota > Verrucomicrobiia > Verrucomicrobiales > Akkermansiaceae > Luteolibacter. The sequence continues at coordinate 11,791 of RDZR01000039.1, read as the reverse complement.
CAATCATTGAAAAAGATCTACCTCTCCGCAGGCAAAGAAGAAGACGCAAAGCGCATCGATGAACAAATCAAGCATCTAGCAGATGATTGATTGGCTCGCGTGAAGCCTCACATGACGTATTCTAACAAAAGCGTTTGCAGCACACCGTAAAATTGATTACGCCGAAAAAAACCTAACAGGTCAGAACTGTTAGAAAAATCTAACCAATCTTCTGAAAATTCATCGACCGTGGCAAAATGATGCACATCCTCGATCGATAGCCGCGCTTGATTCAACGCGCTATACCACAAAAAACTCTGCTCAGCTTGAATCCACAGCGGCCCTGCTTCTCCTTTCGCATGATGAATGGCCGTCTCTACTGCCGCAGCGACGATGGCCAGATCTTCCTGAAATGCTTCGCGTAAATCTGGCATCACGTATTCTCGCCAATCATCGGCGGCATCCGTTTCCTGCGCAGTGCAATTCAGGCTCTCTGCGAGATCGCGCGAAGCCATCGTTGCATCGTAAATGATGTAGCGCAGCAACTCCCAGTCTGATGCATCTTCCGCTTCTAACCGCAGGCCTTTGGCCAGTGTGGGAACCACTTTCATGACGCTTTTTCCAGAGAGGCTTTGAGCTGATGTGCATGCAATTGCTGGACGTAAAATTCAGCTTTTTCCTTACCTCCGGCCCACACCGTGGAGCGGCCAAGCTGGTGCACTTCAAGCATAAGCACTTTGGCTTTTTTTTCCTGATAGCCAAAAATTTTCATCAAGACGTGGGTCACATACATCATTAAATTGACGGGATCATCATGCACGATGACGGCATAGGGCACCTCATGCTCTACCTTTTGGCGTGTCTTTGTAATCGTTCCAGGCTCGCTCATGACGAATGGTTAGAAAATAACTGGCTGGGCTTCCGGAGCATCGACCCATCGCCCATGTTCACGGATCAGGTCAACCAGTTGCTCCACGGCTTGGTCTTCTGGAATGTTAAAACGCACGGCTTTTTTCCCGACGTAGAGATTGATCTTGTTAGGCGCGCCGCCCACATAGCCAAAATCTGCGTCCGCCATTTCGCCGGGCCCATTGACGATGCAGCCCATCACCGCGATGCGCACGCCTTTGAGATGAGAAGTCGCATCGCGGATTTTTTGCGTGGTGTGCTGGAGGTTAAACAACGTGCGTCCACAGCTAGGGCAGGCGACGTAGTCCGTCTTGAAAATGCGTGCTCCCGCGGCTTGTAAAATGTTGTAGGCGAGGCCCAGCGATTGGCCCGGACCGAGCGCACTGCGCACCATCACCGCATCGCCAATTCCATCGCAAAGCAGGCTGCCGATGTTTTGCGAAGCCGTCAGCAGCGCGTCTAAATAATCATCGCCCGCTCGCTGCGGGTGCAGGGTGTCTTTGAGTAAAATCGGGTGGCGTGCTTGGGCGCGGCTAGCGAGTAAACGAAAGGCGTGGATCACTTCCATTTCCAGCCCATCTCGCACCGTGATGAAGCGCGGGTTGAGCAATTGATTCAACTCCTCAATTTCTGTTAGGTTGAGCGGGTTAATTTCTAACACCCCAGATTTTTCCCAAATGATTTCCGGCTTATAATCGCCCATCAGCGCGATCTTATGAGCCAGCGCATTCCAGCGTTCTTGGGTTGTCACCACGCGTGGCACTTCGCTTCCACCCAGCGCGTGGCCCATGATGGTAATCACTTCGCTCGCGCGGCGCTGATAGGAAAATGGATCATACGGCGGAGCAATTTCTGGCATGGCATGTGCGCCCTCCTGCGGATGCTTGAGTGCAAGTGCGCGAGCCACCGGAATTTCATGAATGGAGTCTTCTGTTAGAGAAACCCGCACCGTATCGCCGATGCCATCCGCAAGCAATGAGCCCATGCCAATCGCGCTCTTGATGCGGCCATCTTCGCCATCGCCCGCCTCAGTCACACCGAGGTGAATCGGATAATTCCAATCGGCCCCTTCCGCATCGAGTCTAGCAACTAACAGACGATAGGCTTCGATCATCACTTTCGGATTGGAAGCCTTCATGGAAAAAACAAATTGATGGTAGCCCTCATCGCGGGCAATTCGCGCAAATTCCAACGCGCTCTCACACATGCCGAGAGGCGTATCGCCATAACGATTCATGATTCTATCTGATAGAGACCCGTGATTGGTGCCGATGCGCATCGCCCGTCCCAATTTTTTGCATAACTGGACCAATGGCACAAATTCTTCTCGGATGCGCTCTAACTCCTCAGCGTATTGAGCATCGCTATACTCGCGGATTTCAAATTTCTTTTTATCCACGTAATTGCCCGGATTGATGCGAATTTTCTCCACCCACTTCGCAGCTTCCATCGCGGCATCTGGCTTGAAGTGAATATCGGCCACGATCGGCACTTGATATCCTGCCTCTCTCACGCCGCGCACGATGTGTTCTAAATTTGCCGCGTAAATTTTTGTCTGCGCCGTCACTCGCACGATCTCGCATCCGGCATCCGCGAGGGCGATGATCTCTGCCACACAAGCCGCCGTATCGCGAGTATCGGCCGTGATCATCGATTGCACGCGAATCGGGTGATGTCCCCCAAAGCCAACGTGGCCGACCATCACCTCGCGGGTTGGGCGTTTCACAAAATTCACGAGGCTTGGGCAGTAACGCATGGATGCGGCAGCGGACATGGCGCTTTTATAAATCACGATCGCTCACTCGGCAAGGCGGCGATGATCCCGCCATTTTTTGTTAGGAAATTTCATCCAACGTTTTTTTACCGCGAGCTTTCGTTTCGCGATCATCCTTCTCGCGGTTGGGCATCGCGAGCCCACGCTTGAGCAAAGGAATCGCCTCGTCATAGCGCTTCATCATCGCATACGTGCGGCCAAGCTCGATGGTGTGCACAAGACGCTTGGGTTTGAGCGCGATTGCTTTGCGAAAATACTTGATCGCTTCTTCATTCGAGGCAGCAGGCAGCTTGCCATAAATCGCCTCCGCAAGTGCGCGCTTGGTGCCTCCAAGATTGGCAAGTGCTTGGTGCCAGCGCCCAAGAATGTGCCAAGCATAATCATTTTTAGGGTCCAGTTGCGTGGCTTTTTCCGCGGAAGATTTGATTTCACGCGAGGCTTCGATGTTCTCTCGATTGCTGCGGTAGGGCGCGAGTTTGCCAAGTGCAATCGCCACCGCGAGATGCGCTTCCGCCAGCCGCGAGTTGGCCTTGGCGGCGCGTCGTGCATAAGCAAGTGCCGATTCCCCAGCCGCCTGCTTGGCGGCGCGACCCTTCAAATCCGGCATGCTTAGCGCGTATTGACGGGCAATTTTGACTAATAACTCGGCGTCGTTTGGCTTTAATTTTTCAGCAGGAAGGTAGTATTTGAGTGCCAGTTGCGTCTCTGATTTTCGGTCGTGCACATCGCCCTTTTGCATTAACTGCGTAAATTCTGAGGCCGCCAACGGCAGCGTCAGCAAACACAAGATGCTTAAAAGCATGTAATTAATCATCCATCATTATGCGTTGATTTTAAGAAATTTCCAGTGGGGAATCAAAAACTAAGCAAGTTTTCCAAAGATGAAGGGAGGCCTTTTAGTAATACGGATCGATTCTGTAAAAATTGCAATTGCCTCAAAAAATAGGGTCTTTGTAAGCTCAAAGCTCGCTTTATTGCTGGACTTCTTGCCATTTGTTAGGTAAGTTAAATCATCAATTTGCCTCACTTGTTTTATGATGCTTAATTTTAAAAAAAGCGAGGCCAAGACACTTTTGCAAAACAAAAACACACTCAAGTTCACCTAATAAACCCTTGATGATCATGTATTAAATCAGTTTATAATTTTTAAAAAATAATTTTCTCGACACAAGTGTGTTTGAGTGTATTTTGATCATGTCTGAGCAATAAAAATGCTCAAGAATATTCATGATCACCGGAAAAGTCAGCCGCAAAGGTTTTTCGACCTACAAGATGGACCCGAAGTATCGGGTGTCCATCCCTGTGGCTTGGCGGACCGAAAAAGGGGAAGACTTTCACCTGCAGTTTTCAAACAAACGCGGTTGGCCAATTGTTAAAGTGCTGACCGAAGCTGCTTATCAGACAAAGATTTCGAATGTGGAAAATGGCGAGGGTTCCATCGAAGAGAAGAACTACCACGTGGGGAAACTTGCGATGTTGTGCCGCGAGGCAACGCTCAACGAGCAAGGCAAATTACTGATTCCGAAGGATCTGAGCGATTTGTGCGGGATTGAGCCAGAGGCAGAAGTGATTCTCGCAGGCCGCGAAACGTATTTCGAGATTTGGAGCAAGGCCAATCACGCCGAGATGATGGAGAAAGAGCGCGAGGCGCCGTTGTTTCCAGACCGCTACGATATCTACTAAGCAATTTTTTAAGATTCACACCAACGACAGACATGTTGTTCACCCAACCCACTCCAAACCACTCAGCGGTCCGCAATTCAGCGGCACGGTCCGCTTTCGCTGGTGTTCTGGAGTGGGCACCTATTTCATCGAGATGCCAAAGTTTCCTCGGGACAGGAAACTTGACCGCATCCGCAATGGCACTGCCCACCGCTCCTGGCTGGTTGTCGGCTAAGCATCCATTGCACCCTTTCCTATCCCCCCGCATGAAGTCTCTCGGGACAGAGCTTCAAGCGTGGTTTCAAAAGATGGTGCGCACAGCTCCTGGCTGGTTGTCTGTGCGCCCATCTGGAAACACTTTCATTTCACCGCCAGTGACGCTCGGGACAGCACCACTGGCAACGAATCGATCAGAACCCTGCACTGCTCCTGGCTGGTTGTCAGTGCAGGGTCTGAACTCACCTCATTTTCCAAAGCAATCTATCGCGCTCGGGACAGCACGGCAGATTGCCATTTATCCGGATGCCTGCGCTGCTCCTGGCTGGTTGTCAGCGCAGGCTCCTGTAAATTTTTCAGTAAAAAATGAAGACGCTTCATTTTACCACTTGCCGGTTTTCCCGGAAGAAGTCGTCGATTGGATGAAGCCCACCGAGGGAAATTGGATTATTGATGGCACCCTGGGCGGCGGCGGCCATAGCGAATTATTCTTACGCGCAGGAGCGCGAGTCACGGGCGTGGATCGCGATCCGGAAGCACTCAACTTCGCTTCAGCTAGACTTGCAGCTTACGGTGAAAATTTTTCCACATGGGAAGGCAATTTTTCTGAAATAGCCGACTCCGCACTTCTAACAGATGGATCGCGGGCTGATGGATTACTGTTAGATTTGGGAGTTTCTTCACGCCAGTTAGATTTGGCGAGCCGTGGATTTTCCTTCCAACGCGAAGGACCATTGGACATGCGAATGAGCCCCAAGCAGTCGGTGACGGCGGCGGATGTGGTGAACCACTGGAGCGAGGCTGAGTTGACCAGTATTCTTTTTGAGTATGGCGAAGAATCACGCGCACGGAAAATCGCTGCGGCAATCGTCAAAGCGCGTCATTCAAAACCATTTACTACAACTTTAGAACTCGCAGATTGTGTCGAGCGAACCACCGGCCGCCACGGACGCACACACCCGGCGACAAAAACATTCCAAGCCATCCGCATGGCGGTGAATGACGAGCTGGCCTCCTTGCGTGAAGTGTTAGATGCCGTGCCTCGGATTCTCAAACCCGGCGGGCGGCTGCTGATCATCACCTTTCACAGTTTGGAAGACCGCATGGTGAAGCGATTTCTCAAGCACCGCACGACGGCGCTGCTGGATGAGCCAGGCTGGCCTGAACCTCGGCCGAATCCTCAATATCAATTTCAATGGCTGGCAAGGAAAGCCATCGCGCCCACACCACAGGAAATCAGAATGAACCCACGAGCCCGCAGCGCTAAGCTACGGGTTGCTCAGCTTTTAGACCTCGCCTCATGAATCATCGCCGCAACGAACAGCCAAAAATTCGCTTAAGCACGATCATCGCTTTAGGTCTCGGCATGTTATTAGCGGGATCTGGAGGTGTATTGCACGCGTATTACAAAAATCGTCAGATTGATGCCAAACGCCAAACCGATGCCATCGAGCGGCGGATCGATCAATACCGGCTCGATATGCGGATGGTCGATATGCGGATGGATCAATTGCTCAACCGATTTGTGATTCGTAAAAAAATTCAAGAAAATGGATCGGCCTTAAGACCGATCTCGTTGGATGTGGTCGAGGAGGTGGAGGCATCCGCTGAGGCTGATGTAAGCGTCGCAACTGTGGTCCCGTGATTGATGAATCGAGCATTTCAAAACCGATGTCTGCTAGTCTGCGTGGTGCTAGTCACTCTACTCAGTGGGCTTTCGGTGCGCTTGATTCAAATCCAATGGGTGGATCGCAAACACTACGCTGAGAAATCTCGCGTTTCATTTTTACGCACGGAAAAAATTCCTGCGATGCGCGGCATGATCGTGGATCGCCGGGAAGAGCCAATCGCCAGCAGCGTTCCCGTCTCTACCTTGGTTGTGGATAAAACCCACCTTCAAGATCCGAAGATGGCGGCCTTTGGATTAGCCTATCAGAAAGCGGTTGAAGAACCCACTTGGAATTCGTTAGATTCTAACAAAAAACGGCAACTCATCCATCAAATTAGAGGAGATATTCTTGAGCAAGAAACGCCCGAGATGATCATTTCTCGGCACATGGCCTATGCCGTGAGCGTGCTTGCCAGGCCGCTCGCGTTGCGCCGTGAGGAATTGCGCGCACGGATCGAGCAGAGCAAGAGCAAATGGGTGGCAATCGCCAAAGACATCCCGCAAGACGAGGCCGATCAACTCCGTGAAATCATTGGCAAAAACTACATCCAAGGCTTCATATTCGAGAACTCGATTAAACGCTGGTATGCGGCACCCAATCTAGCAACACACCTCACCGGCTTTGTCGGCTTGGATGAAACAGAATCTGCCACAGGGGAAATGATTTCCAAAACGGTCGGTAAATTTGGAATTGAATCATGGATGGAAGAATATCTAGCAGGTTCGGATGGCTATCGGAAGCACACACGAGACGCGCGCGGCATGCTGGTTCCGGGCACTGAGTCGAGCTTGAAGCCACCCCGCTCCGGGCTCAATGTGCAGCTCACCGTGGATATGGGCCTTCAAGCCATCGTCGAAGAGGAGTTGGATGCGGGTCTTAAGGAATTTGAATCCATTCGAGGTGCTGTGGTGATGATCAATCCATCGAATGGAGAAGTGATGGCGATGGCGAGCCGTCCTCATTTTGATTTAAACTTGCGCAATGACATGCAGGAAACGGGCAAGAGCTATGCGATCCAAGCGATCTACGAACCTGGCTCGACGATCAAAGTGGTGGCCGCCGCCGGAGCATTGAATGAAAAGTTAGTGACTCCTAACAGTTCAATTTTTTGCCACAATGGGTCGTTCTCTGAAGGCTCGCTTAACGTGCGAGATGATCATCCAGCTGGCTCGCTTTCATTCACCCAAGTGCTGCAAAAATCTAACAACATCGGCACTTATAAAATGGCCCGTCAGCTAGGGCAAAAGCGTTTTTACGATTACTTATCAAAATTCGGATTTGGCAAAAAAACCGGTATTCAATTGAGTGGAGAGAGCCGAGGCGTTGCTCGAAATACTGGAAATGCAGTAGATTTCTCCCGAGCCAGCTATGGCTATGCAACGAGTGTCACGCCCTTGCAACTCGCGTGTGCCTACTCAGTCATCGCCGGTGATGGAAATTTGAGAAAGCCGAGCATCGTCAAAGCCTTAATCGCCAATGACGGCACCATCGTGGAGCAGCACGAACCAGAAATCGTTCATCGAGTATTATCTGAAAATACAGCTCGGCAAATGCGCAAGGCATTAGCAACCGTCACCGAGCTCGGCGGCACCGCAACGCGTGCAGCCGTTCCCGGATACAAAGTCGCAGGCAAAACGGGAACCGTGCAAAAGCACCATCCGGGTGGCGGCTACTATGAAAACCGTTACATCGTATCCTTCGCTGGCATCATGCCTGCGGAAAATCCTGCGTTCGTTTGTTTGGTGGTCATCGATGATCCGCAGACCAAAAAAATCACGCGCTACGGAGGCACCATTGCCGCACCTATTTTTCAAAAAATCGCTACCCGCGCGGCTGCTTACATGAATTTGCAACCAACCGAGCCAATCCCACCCACCGTGAATTCGACTGCTTCCAGATGATCGTTCGAGAACTCATTGCCGACTTATCCAGTGCCACCGTCAGCGGTGACACCGGCACGAGTATCGAGAAACTTACAGCTTCGTCCCGCGAAGTTGGACCGGGCGTTTTATTTGCTGCAATTCGCGGCACGCAGTTAGATGGCCACCAATTTATCGAGCAAGCGATTGCTGCCGGATGTTGCGCCATTCTAGCAGAAAAAGCACCGCCCAAGGATTTCCAAGATCAAGCTGTTTGGATTCATGTGAGCGATAGCCGCGCCGCGCTTTCTAAAATGGCATCGCGTTTTTTCGGCGACCCATGGCGGGAGATGAAAATGGCAGGAGTCACTGGCACCAATGGGAAAACCACCACGGCCTACCTTTTGCACCACGTCATGAAAAAGGTGTGGCACCGCAGCGGGCTGTTAGGAACGATCTTGGTTGATGATGGCGAATCGATGGCACCTGCTCGCCACACGACACCTGGCTCCATCGAGCTATCAGAAATCCTCAAACGCATGTTAGATCACAGCTGCCGAGGCGTGGCGATGGAAGTTTCCTCGCACGGCATTCATCAAAAACGGGTTTCCGCGATTGGTTTCGATGCCTGTATTTTTACCAATCTCACGCAAGATCATCTCGATTACCACGGCACCATGGAAGCCTACTTTCAAGCGAAGGCGGATTGGTTCCACGCGCTGGCGCAAAATCCGTTAGATAAAAAACCAGTCGCAATCATCAACCGTGATGATGCCTATGGCGAAAAATTGATCGATGCCCTCGATGGCAAAATGCCGGTCATTCGCTTCGGCTTTGGCGTGCATTGCGACTTTCGCGGAAACAATTTCCAACAAACTGCCCGTGGCATGAGTTTTGAGCTAACGGCGAAAGGCAAATCATACCTCGTCCGCTCGCCGCTCATCGGACGCTTCAACGCCTACAATCTGTTAGGAGCGATTGCCGCCGCCACGGCTTGCGGCATCCGTCCACGCGAGGTCATTTCCGCCATCGCAGAGACTCCACAAGTCCCTGGGCGCATGGAAAATGCAGGCAATGCAGGTGGCGCGACTGTCTTCATCGATTACGCGCATACGCCGGACGCACTCATCAACGCATGCCGCACTTTGCGCGAGCTTAGCCCGCGGCGGCTGATCACTGTTTTTGGTTGTGGTGGAGATCGCGATCGTGGCAAGCGCCCGCTGATGGGCGAGGCCGCGAGCACGTTGAGCGATGTCTGCGTCGTCACATCCGATAATCCACGCTCGGAAGATCCGAGCGAAATCATCCGCGAAATCCAATCCGGCATGGTCGGCAATCAGATGCACAGCATCGTTGATCGCGCCGAAGCGATCGATTTTGCGGTGCAAGGAGCGCGCTCGGGCGACATCATTTTGATTGCTGGAAAAGGCCATGAAGCAACGCAGCAATTTGCCGATCGCACGATTGATTTTGATGATCGCAAGCATGCGTCCAAAGCACTGCGTAGCCGCAGCGAATCCATTTCTGATAGAAGATGAATCCCCTCTCCGCACAAGAACTTGCTCAGATACTCGGTGCTGCGATCGCTGCCGGGGATCCTTCGGCAATGATCGTCGGTGGAGTATCGACAGATACGCGCAAGCTGCCGCTCGGTTCAGTCTTTTTTGCTCTGCGCGGCGAGTCGTTCAATGGCGATGCCTTTGCTGCTGCGGCATTGGCTGGCGGGGCGCGCGTTGCTGTGGTGCAAGAATGGACGGGAGAAGTTCCCACTGGTTGTGCCGTGATTTGTGTGTCTAACACATTGCACTCATTGCAGAAGCTCGCGCTTTATTGGCGGCGTTTGTTAGATATTCCAGTCGTAGGCATCACTGGATCTAACGGAAAAACCAGCACCAAAGATTTCACCACCGCCGTGCTTTCCCAACAGCACCAAGTTTCCTTCACGCAAGGCAATTTAAACAACCACATCGGCGTTCCACTCACTGTTTTATCGACGACGATGGAGCACACGGCAGCGGTCTGGGAAATGGGCATGAATCACTCCGGAGAAATTGCCCCACTGTGCGAAATCGCGCGGCCAAAATTCGGAATCATCACCAATATCGGCTCGGCCCACATTGAGAATCTTGGCTCACGAGATGCCATCGCTGAAGAAAAAGGTATGCTCGGCCGCGCCTTGCCCGCAGACGGATATTTGTTTCTGCCAGCAAGCTGTGACTATCATGATTACTTGCGCCAGCGCTGCCGAGCCACCCTCGTGAGTGTGGGAAATGGCCGAGGCGCAGTGCGCGCAGAACAACTCACCGCATGCGATGGCGGCAGCCAATTTGATCTAGTCATCCACGGCCTAGGATCGATCCCAGTTTTTCTTCCCGTGCCGGGAAAACACATGGTGACCAACGCGCTGTTAGCAGCAGCGGTCGGCTGGAAATTTGGGCTGAGCTTGGAAATGATCGCTGCCGGGCTGGCATCCATCCAACTCACTCACGGCCGCTTGGGACGCTACTCCTGCGAGGGCATTCAAATCATCGATGATTCATACAACGCAAATCCTGAATCGATGGCGGCAGCGATTGATACCTTGGCTGAATTTCCTCTGGAGCCTGATGCCACGCGCTATGCCGTTTTGGGCCGCATGGCAGAGCTGGGCGAGTTCAGTGCCGAGGCTCATCAAAAAATCGGGACGTATGCGCAGCAGCGCGGCCTAAAATTAATCGCGGTAGGCGATGGCGCAGAGGCCTATCTCCAACAGTTAGATGAAGCAATTTATTTTCCGAAATTAGAAGATGCCAGCAAATGGCTCAAGCAACATGTAATCTCAGGCGATGCCGTTTTGTTCAAAGGAAGCCGCACGGCGGCCGTTGAGCGAGTCATGCACGCCGCATTTCCAAAAAACTGATGTTACCCGCAATTTACGATTTCTGGCATCAAGCATTTCAAGCCGAGTTGGCGAGTGGTCAGCACGGCTGGGCACACGCATGTTCATTTTTAAATTTATTTCAATACGTGACGTTTCGCGCTGCGTGTGCGGGACTGATGGCGTTCATTTTATCGGTGATTTTTGGGCCGCGAGTGATTCGCCGATTGATTTCCCTCAAGGTAGGCCAGCCGATTCGCACCGCAGATGAGGTGCATAAATTGGCCGAGCTTCACGGTGGAAAAATTGGCACTCCCACGATGGGCGGAGTGCTAATCATTGGCTCGGTAATCATTGCGACGTTGGTCTGCGCCCGCCCGCTCAATCCATTTATCGCAGTCTGTGCCTGCACCATGGCAGCTTGCGGGCTGTTAGGATTTTGCGATGATTACAAAAAGGTCAAAGAAAAGAAATCAGACGGGATCAGCAGCCGCCAAAAGATGGGCTGGCAATTCATCATCGCGCTGATTGCTTCGTGCTTTATTTATTTTAAAACCGAAATATCCGGCTTTGGTGCGAGCTCGGAGCAACTCGCAGAAGGGCTAGCTGGATATCGCCTCGGCGACCAACAAATTGGAATCGGCGCGATTACTTTTCCTTTGTTCAAAGAAGCTCTCATCGATCTGCAATGGATGATCATTCCATTTTTCGCAATCGTCATCATTGGCTGCTCCAACGCTGTGAATCTAACAGATGGATTGGATGGCTTGGCCATTGGCACGACGATTAGCGTGGCGCTGTCCTACGCGGTGCTTGCTTATCTAGCAGGTCATTTCTACATGGCGGCGGAATATCTGATCATTCC
>RDZR01000089.1 GCA_004294095.1 Verrucomicrobiota bacterium | reverse complement strand
AAGGCAACCTGACGATTTTTGAACCGATCACCCCGCCATTTCCGCGCGATGAAAAACTTAAAAAAGATTGGCACCAATCCAATTTTCTAACAGATTTGTCTTATCTATCCAAAGCCCTTAGCGGGCGGGAATACGATGCAGAAACAGGAGTATTCTCCCGTCTTTCGTCTGAGGCCCGCCTCGAATTGTTAGAAAAATGCAATTTAGAAAATCTTCGCCGTGCGCTGCCAAGTTTGGACTTTGCTCCAGTGGTGGAAGCAATGCAGTCCGTGGACGTGCGGAAAGTAGATGACGATGTATTTGCTCCGTTAGAAAATCGCCTCAAGCAAGCGCTGCGCAACTACCGGAGTGCGCAGCTTCGTGAGATGGAACGCACATTTTCGGCGGCGGATGAAAGCCAGGTATTGGCAGCAATCAAGCATGCGGGAGTCAATGGCCCGTATGCTGCCAATGCCCTGCGCCTAGCGATGGAATCTCGCAAGCCAGCGTGGATTGCAGCGTGCCTCGCCAATGCGCAAGACATGCCGCCCATACTTAGGAAATTAGCGATCTCAGAGATTGCATGGCTCGAAGGACGAACGGCAGATGCCCTCGCAGATTGGAAAGAACCGTGGCCAGTGCTTTCCGAGATCCGTGAACGCGAAGATTGGCTCGGCTGGGAGCAGGCTGATTTTTCACCATGGTTTGATGCGATGGAAAAAAATTTCAAGCAAGTCATCGAGTCGATTGAGATGAATGCTCAATCAACGCCTGAGCAACGCCTCGAAATTTCAGCTCGTTTGCAAAACCCATCGACCTTGCAAAAAGTCGGACGCGCACGTTTTGCCGCGGCATGTTTGAATGCGGCACTGATCATGGCACCGCAAAAAGATCAAAAGGAAATCACTTTCCAGCTTGCCAAGCTCGCACGCGAATTTGGTGCCGATGCCGTGCGGTGCTTGCGCGCCGAGGCGATGGCTCTCACGGCGATGGGAGATTTTCAAAAAGCGCATTCACACTGGATTCAAATTCTAACCGATTTCCCCGTCGCCTCGCATTTCCCGTCCGATTACGCCGAGGCTGCTTACACCGCTTTTGAAAATCAAAACCCAGGGCAGGCGATGGAAATTTTAAGCACAGGCATGCATCGCTTTCCGAATGATGCCAATTTCGCCTTACGCGCCGGTTGGGTCGCACTTCTAACCGGCAATTCGCAAAGTGCGTATCGCTTTTTACGCGAAGGATGGCGGATCGGATACTCCCCGGATAAATTAGAAAACGCAACCGCTCTGCTGGCCATCGCAGCTTGGCAAAATCAAGCCGTCGATGATGCCGCTGCCTATTACAACGAACTTCTCCGCATTTCCTCAGATTGGGAAAATCCAAAAACCATCGATACGCTCGATTGGCCCGAGGAGCTAAAAAATTCCCTTCGCGAGCTCGCCGAGTGATCTCGAAAAAATCACGCCAAATCTCGGATTTGAACCAATTTCCACTGAGGGCGGTAGCGATTCACAAAATCCACATGCAACGGATGCGCCTGATAGTCATCGTGGGCTGAGACATCTTCAAATTGCAGCGTCACCGCGTAATCCCATGATTGATCGACCACCGGCCGCAAGACCACCGCCGCTGGCACCGCCCAACGTCCTGATCGCACGGCTGGAATTTCTAACAACCCGCTGAGCGCCGCTTCAAAATCAGCCCGCGCCGCGCTTGTCTTGGCTTCTTCGACTAACCAGAAATACACATGATGATCCATCGCTGCGGAATACCCATAACTCAGCCGATTCGCAAGCCCCGAGATTGACAGTGCCGCATGCAGCACTTGGACTTCTGCTGTGCACGAGATCACGCGACAATTGATTCAACTCGCCCTGCAAGAAGACATCGGCAGTGGTGACGTGACAGCCGACTTTTTTGTTCCCGCAGAGCGGCAAGCATCCGCAGTGATCGCAGCAAGAAAGAGCGGCGTGCTTTCTGGAGTGACCATCGCGGCGGAAGTTTTTCGCAGCGTGAATCCAGAATTGCGCGTGGAAATTTTAGCTCGTGATGGCACTGCCGTCGATGCCGGATGCCAAGTCATGCGCATCGCAGGCCAAGCGCGTTCAATTCTCACGGCCGAGCGCACTGCACTCAATTTCCTGCAACACCTCAGCGGCATTGCGACGATGACGTCTCGCTACGTCGAGCAAATCGCCCATTGCCCTACGCGCATTCTTGATACGAGAAAAACGACGCCTGGCTATCGTTTGTTAGAAAAGCAAGCCGTGCGCGATGGCGGCGGCAGCAACCACCGCATGGGCTTGTATGATCGCGCGATGGTGAAGGATAATCATCTCGTCGCGCAGCACCAGTTGCCAGCGTTGCAGGCGGCGATCGATGCGCTGAAAAAAAGCAAGCCCGAGGTGAAGATCGAGCTTGAAGCGGATCACCTTGAGCAAGTGCTCGATTTTTACACACTCAGCGGCGTGGATTATATTTTGTTAGACAACATGACGTTGGCCACCATGCGTCGCGCCGTCGAAGCTCGCGGGAATCGATCCACACCGCAGTTGGAGGCCAGCGGTGGCGTCACTTTAGAAACCGTGGCGGCGATTGCAGAAACGGGCGTGGATTTCATTTCAGTCGGCGCCCTCACTCACTCGGCACCGGCACTCGATCTGGGCTTGGATTTCTATCCGTTAGAACCCACTGCATGATCGAAGAAGATTTCCTTGAAGCTGCGGCTGATTTCCCAGAGCCGTTTCGTTTATGGATGCGGGATGAACTGCCGTCCTCGCATGACGAAGCGATGCGCCTCGCCCACCAAGGTGCTGCGGAAGGCGCCATCATCTTAGTCGAGCGGCAAACGGCTGGCCGCGGGCGACGCGGCGCGGCGTGGTTTTCTTCGCCGAAAAAGTCCCTCGCATTTTCGCTGATTTTACGGCCGCAAGAGGCAAAGGCACTATGGCCGCGCTTGGCCTTGGCGGCGGGCCTCGCGGTGGCAGAAGCGATCGAGGATTGCGGCATCCAAGCACTCGTCAAATGGCCCAACGATGTCTGGATCGGCGAACGCAAAGTCGCGGGAATTTTAGTGGATGCGGCCGAGCAGTTTGTGATCATTGGCATCGGCATCAATGTGAATTGCACGGAATTCCCCGATGAAATTGCGCACCTTGCCACCTCGCTCTGCCAAGAAAACGGCAACTACGAAATTTCTCGTAGTTCGGTGCTGGCCGCCATCATTTATCGCCTCGCGATCCGCCGGCAACAGATTGATGCAGACTTCCCGGTGATGATTGCGGCAATTCGCCAACGCTGCGCATTGTCCGGCAGGCGCGCCCATTTATCCACCGCGCACGGCGAAATGTTCGGCCGCGTGCTTGGCATTTCCGACGCTGGTGAATTGATTTTCCAAACGCAAGACACGACGCACCACCTCATTCAAGCGCACAGCATTCAGCTTCTCGATGAAGATTTAGATGACTGAGATCGACTCCTGATTTATGATCAGTTCCGTGAGAATATTCCTTCGATTGATATTGCTCAGCACTTGCCTTTCGATTCCCGCATGTGGTCCGTCCAAACCGGATCCAGAAACATCGGCGAATTCGCTTGCAGCCGGTGCCGAAAAAAATAAACAGCCCGCGAAGCCCGAATTGATTGGCATCATCGCCTCACTTCCGCGTGGGCAAAATTTCGTCTTAATCCGGCGTTACGGCTCGTGGTCTGCCACTCCGGGCACCTTGCTCACCACCCGTGGGCCCGATTCCCGCTCCGCAAATTTGCTCATGACGGGTGAGAGTTTATCGGAATTTATCGCCGCGGATATCCAATCTGGGGCGGTCGAAATTGGCGATGGCGTCTATTCGAGGCCAACTGTCGATCCCTTAAATAGCAGCATCCCTCCCGAATAAGTAGAATTTTTAAAATTTCAGGAACGTTCAATTTTTTATTTAAGGTTTCGTGAATTCTTTTCTTTTCAAAGTGGATTTAATTGCCTAATTTCAAAAAGTCCCAACTGAGCACCGCCATAGTGCAAAAATTATTTTATAATTGAATATCATGTATTCGATAAAATAGTTTTGAATCAATGGCTGTGCGTTCCCGTTTGTCCCGAAACATGAACATAACAACCAGCCATAATGAAAACAATAAATGCCTCGGGCATGTCGGTAAATACCGATGTGAGCCGCCTTGCTGACTTCGTATTATTTACCCAACGTAGCTGCATCCTGAACCTATCATCAGAACTCAACAAAGGAAATATATCATTTCCCCAGTTTTTCCTCCTGACCTACTTATCCAGTGAAGAATATCTCACGATGTCCGATATTGCGAAGAAGATGGGTCATTCCACAGCTGCCGCAACCGGCTTGGTAGATCGCTTGGAAAAGCTGTCTTACGTTGAGCGTGCACATGCTGCCGAAGATAGACGTAAAATCATGGTTCGCATTACATCCAAGGGCATTAGCCTAGTAAATAAAATGCGTTCGACCATTGCGACTGATTTGGCCGATATCCTTACCAATATGGATGAAGATCAAAGTGATGCAGTAGAGCATACCAAGCGTGCCATTCAGGGCCGTTCGATTGCTTAAACATCATCTGCTTATCGTGAAGAGTTAAACTAGAATTGATTCTAGCTTGGCGAATCTATCTCGCCTCCGTTACCTTCATCGGGTGACGGAGGCATTTTCATTTTTAAACAGCATTCGAGGGATTTCTGGAATCCGCGCCCACTGGGTGGAGGCGATTGGCAGCGAAACCATCTATGGAGACCGTGATTCCGCGATGAAGCAATTGCGAAAGCATCATGAATTAGCCGTCAGGCAATTTGCAGGCGCTGGCGCTGAGTGGTGGAGGGCTGAACAAGTGCATGGCACGGATGTGGCGATCGTGCCTGGTGCCGAGACCACGCTGGCCGCAGATGGCTTGCCGATTGTGCCAGGAGTGGATGGCTTGATCACTCAAAAAGCAGGCATCGTGCTGGCGATCTACGTCGCCGATTGTGCCGCAGTGTGGCTGGCTGATCAGCGGAATGGAGCGATTGGCCTTTTGCACTCCGGGAAAAAGGGCACTGAGGGAAACATCATTGAAAAAGGAATCCGAGGCATGATCGATGCATTTGGCAGCCGTGCTCAGGATATTGTCGTGGTGCTTAGCCCGTGCATTCGTCCACCCGATTACGAAGTTGATTTTGCCACCGACATCCAGCAGCAGGCGCGCGCTGCGGGAGTGGCTCGCTTTCACGATTGTGGATTGAATACCGCAGCAGATCGTGAGCGTTTTTACAGTTACCGCCGGGATTTGGGGCGGACGGGCCGAATGATGGCGTTGATCATGCGTGATGAAATTTCATGAATAATTTGATTTTACCGGCTCCGGCTAAAGTGAATTTGACCCTGCGTGTGCTCGGCAAACGCAGCGATGGATTTCATGAAATCGAAACGTGGATGGCGCCACTCATCGGCCTTGAAGATGCCTTGCTTTTTCGCAAAGCGGACGCGTTTCACTTTTCTTGCAGCGATCCTGAAATTCCGGCGGACGAATCGAACCTCGTGGTGCGCGCTGTGCGTGCCTACGAATTAGCCACTCAGAAAAAATGCTCGCACGCGATTCATCTGGAAAAACGCATTCCGCATGGCGCGGGTTTGGGCGGAGGCAGCAGCGATGCGGCAAGCACTCTGTTAGGATTAAATCAGTTAGATGGAGCGCCTTTATCAAACGTGCAGCTCAGTGAAATTTCCTCAAATTTAGGATCGGACGTGCCATTTTTCCTCAACGGCTGCGCGATGATTTGCCGTGGGCGCGGTGAAATTTTAGGACAGAAATTGAAGCTCGAAGCGATGTCCGCCATTTTGCTCAAACCACTATTCTCAGTTGCAACGCCTGACGCGTATCGACGTTGGCAAGGCTCCTCGAATATTCCTCAAATTCCTTACGCAGCCCAAATGGCTCATGGCATTGAATGGATCAACGATCTCGAACGTCCTGTCTTTCAAAAACATCGCTTCCTCTCCGAGATGAAAAGGTGGCTGTTAGACCGTGGCGAAGTTAGGGTGGCGATGATGACCGGATCTGGCTCCACCATGATGGCGATTCTAACAGATCCAAGCCATGCTTCCACAGTGATGGATGCTGCGCATCGCGAGCTTGATCCAACATTATGGGCGCAACCAGTGACGATTGCAGCTCAAAAAACCGACACTCAAAAAACGGGCCCCTGACTGGCTGCGAAGTTACGAGCTAAGATTCGTCGCTGAGAAGGCGAGAAATAGAACAAGTAATCCTAACAGAATATTGATGATTGCTAAAATCATGGAGTAAAAGCAGAAATAGTTTTAAGAAATCAAGGATCAGAACTGAACAACTGGCCCCATTGGCCACTCTGCGAATTATCTTCCGCTGAGATCCAGACGTTGGCCGTCATCAGTTGCAAAGCAAGCACGGCGCAGGCCGCGATGAAGCAAACCAATGTCAACATTTTGGCCAATCCGGCACCTTTTTCTTCGACTTCACCGTCATCCTCCTCAGCGGCGGCAGGCGCACTGGCCGCGGCAGCTACTGCCACAGCGGGAACTTTCGCGGTGGGAAGTTGGACCGTCGCTTTTGGTAAAGCAATCGTCGGCATACCAGCAGGTTTCGCTACCCCAGGGAGCGAAGGCGCAGCAGCTGCTGGGATTTTGATGGTGGGAGTTGCAATGTTAGGAGCAGGAGCCGCAGCGGGACGAATCGGCACCGTCGGTGGCGGCGGCGCAGCCGGCTTGGGCGCGCTAGGAGCCATCGGCGCTGCTGCAATCGGAGCACCACCAGCCGACGGCGGCAGCTTAACTACGGGCGGCGCACCTACGATGGGTGCAGTAGGTGGTTGCGGAACTGGCGGTTTTGGGCTTTCAGAATCACTCATGCGGAGAAAAATTGGGGATATCCTTGAGCCGAGTAAAGGGAATTTACGATCGCAATGAAAAAAAATGATGGTTTTTTCTTATCTATCTAGCGATTTTTTAATGCTCTTTTTCAATCGACCTGCTTCCAATGGGGCACCAACCATGTCAGCAGAAAAAACCGCCATCAGCCCAAGCCGCGCACAGGATTTCCCAGAGTGGTATCAGCAAGTCATCCGTGCTGCCGATTTAGCCGAAAATTCAGAAACGCGAGGATGCATGGTCATTAAGCCGTGGGGCTATGGAATTTGGGAATTGATCCAGCAGCAGCTCGACCGCCGGTTCAAAGCCACAGGCCATCAGAATGCCTATTTTCCGCTGCTCATTCCACTCTCCTATTTGGAAAAGGAAGCCGAGCACGCGGAAGGATTCGCAACCGAATGCGCGGTGGTGACACATCATCGGCTCGAAGCGGTGAAAAACGAAGTCACCGGCAAAACAAAAATGGTTCCGACTGGTGAATTGGCCGAGCCTTACGTCATCCGGCCAACTTCAGAAACCATCATCGGCGCCGCCTTTGCACGCTGGATTGAATCTTACCGAGATTTACCGCTGCTTATCAATCAATGGGCCAATGTGATGCGCTGGGAAATGCGTCCAAGACTTTTCCTTAGAACCGCTGAATTCCTCTGGCAAGAAGGACATACAGCTCATGAAACTCAAGCAGAAGCCGAGGAAGAAACTCGGATGATTCACCGCATGTATGAAGAATTTCTACGCGACCATTTAGCAATTCCAGTAATCCCCGGAGAAAAAACTGAAAACGAGCGATTTCCGGGAGCTGCCATGACTCTCACCGTGGAGGCCATGGTCCAAGATAAAAAGGCCATCCAAGCAGGAACCTCTCACTACCTCGGCCAAAATTTTTCCAAAGCTCAGGACATCTCCTTCGCCTCGCGCGATGGCAGCACTCAATTTGCCCACACCACGTCATGGGGCGTCTCGACTCGTCTGATCGGCACTTTAATCATGGCCCACTCAGACGATGACGGCCTGGTGCTTCCTCCGCGAGTGGCGACTCAGCAAATCGTCATCCTTCCAATCACTCCCAAGGAAGATACTCGTGAAGCCGTTCTCGCTTCTTGTCATGCACTTGCCGCCACCCTGCGCCATCAACTCTATCAGGGAGATCCCATTCGCGTGATCGTCGATACCCGCGATCTATCAGGCGGTGTCAAAAAGTGGGAGTGGATTAAAAAAGGCGTGCCCATCCGCATCGAGATCGGCCCTAGAGATGTCGAAAGTCGCAAAGTTTGCATGCAGCGCCGCGATCAAGCAGTGCAGGAAAAAGAATTCACTGATAAAGAACACTTCATCCAAAACGCCGCAGAAATCCTAGCAGAAATACATCGCAATCTGTTAGAAAAAGCCACCGCATTTCGCGATTCTAACATCACACCTTGCGCCGATCTCAGCCAATTTCATCATCACTGGGAACAAGATCAACCATGCTGGCTTTGCACTCCATGGGCCGGCTCTCCAGAAGAGGAGCAAGAGCTCTCGAAAAAACACAAAATCAATATTCGTTGCCTGCCTCTAACAGACGTCGCGATGCCGGATGCGGGCAAGCAATGCTTCCTCACCGGCAAGCCCACCGAAGTGCTGGCAATTTGGGGCCGAAGTTATTGAGCCAACCGCGCACCCTGGAAAACGGTGGCGCGTCGGTCACATGAATTTATTTGCATCCTAATTTGAAATAGGCATGATCTAGAAATGAAAAAATTCATTACTAGTATATTGAGCTTATTTTGCATTGGACAAATAATCAACGATCAGACACAAGCTGCCGTTTTTGATGCAAATTTTACGGAAACAACTTTTCTAGCATCTCCATTTAGCAGCTTTCTCGGCACTGGCATGGCGTGGGCACCGGATGGCAGCAACCGCCTGTT
Organism: Verrucomicrobiota bacterium; assembly: GCA_004294095.1. GTDB lineage: Bacteria > Verrucomicrobiota > Verrucomicrobiia > Verrucomicrobiales > Akkermansiaceae > Luteolibacter. The sequence continues at coordinate 8,181 of RDZR01000089.1, read as the reverse complement.
CATTTTGCGCAAGGGCGGTTTTTCTGGCATCAGTAGCGCACAAGTGAGAATCGTCAAAAATGGCAGCTTGCTCGGCACGCCGTTCGCGACGGAGTCAGTCTTTACCAATAGCGAGTGCGGATTGATTGGGATGGCTTTTGATCCGTCATTTGCGAGCAATGGCTATGTTTACTTTTTCATCACCGCATCGGATTCAGAGCAGCAAATCGTGCGCTACACTGCGGTGGGAGACATTGGCACCAATCGCACGGTGATCCTCAGCGGTTTGCCAACGATTGGCAACAATCATGACGGCGGGGGGGTGGGAATCGGGCGCGATGGTAAGCTGTATTGGACGATTGGCGATCTTGGCAACCGGACGGGTGTCGATCTTGATCTAACAACACTTGCTGCCAAGGCGGGACGCGCAAACCGCGATGGGACAGTGCCGCTGGATAATCCGTTCCGCGACGGTCCGGGTCCCAATCAAGACTTCATTTTTGCCGGTGGCATGCGCAATCCATTTACCCTCAATTTTCAACCCGGCACCGGAGCGTTGTGGGTTAATATTGTCGGCGATAACATAGAGCAGATTTTCAAAGTCGAGGCAGGCGACCACTGTGGCTATGACGACATCGAAAATGGCATTCCGGGAGGGAGCCCATCTCCTTATTTCCGCTACATCATGCCGTCGATCAAATATCAGACGAATGGCACCTTAACTCGCCAAATCACGGCGACGGGTGCGGTGCGCAGCTCGGGGATCGTGACCATCACCACCACAACGGGTCATCGGATGGTTCCTGGCGAAAAAGTGACAGTCTCCGGAGTCAGTGATGCGAGTTTTAATGGATCATTTTTCATTCAAAATATCATAAACGGAACTCAATTTAGCTACTCTCAAGCCGGACCCAACGCGAGCAGCGGCAGCCCGGTATCGCCCGTAGCTCGTGTGCAAACACTCTTCATCGGCGGCTCGCTCACGGGTGGGACGTTTTTTGACTCGACGCTGGCACCGCCAAGCTATCGAGGGAATTATTTCTTCGGCGATTATAATAGCGGCAACGTCGCGCGTGCCACACTCAGTCCATCCGGCGCTGTCACTTCTGTGGATTCTTTTGCGTCAGCGAGCCAGATGATCGATATGGATGTCGGCCCTGATGGCGCACTCTATGGACTTCAATTTAATGGCCAAATCCTGCGTTGGGCCTACCAACCCGCCGCTCAAGGACTGGTTGTGTCACCTATCCATCCGCAAACTGATGAAAATGCACGCATCGCGGTGAGCGTTCGTCTGGCGCAAGCACCGGCGGCTAATGTGGCCGTGGATATTACCCGCACGGCAGGGGATTCCGATCTCATTGTAGAATCTAGCCCGTCATTGACTTTTACGCCCACCAATTGGGAAGTTCCACAAACCGTTTTCTTAAAATCCAACACCGATGCCGATGCCATCAATGACAGTGCGGATTTCAGCGTCACCTCAGCTGGCTTGCCTACCGAGATGGTAAAGTTATTTTCCGTGGACGATGACGCGCCAGAGATCATCACCTCCGTGAATTCTTTAATGGTTTCTGAAGGCGGGACCAATTCCTTTGCCGTTTCGCTAAGTGGCCCGCCCGCCATTCCCGTCACCATCAATGTCGCACGCACTGCGGGTGATACCGATTTGTCAGTGAGTTCCGGTGCGAGTCTTATTTTTAACAAAGCCAACTTCGCGACTCCTCAGCAAGTCGTGATCGCGGCGGGTGAAGACGCCGATGCGATCAATGGCACTGCTACCTTCTCACTAAGCGGCGCTGGACTCACCACTCAGACGATCACCGCCAACGAACAAGACAATGAAATCCCGCCGTATCAATTGTGGAGAATGGCAAAATTCACTTCTGCAGAATTGGCGGATCCATTAGTCAGCTCTGATCTAGCAGATCCAGACTCAGACGGGGTGAAAAATTTGTTAGAATACGCACTCGCTGGCGAACCCAAAGAGCCGAGCAATCTTTCTCCGGTGATTGGGTATGAAAATGGCGAACTTACCTATCAATACACGAGAGCGATTGCCGCTGTGGACATTTCTTATCAAATCCAAGAATCCACTACTCTGTTAGATCCATGGGTGCCTACCACACTCAATCTAACCGGGAGCGAAGTTCTTGGCACCAAAGTGCGCTTCACCTATGGAGAAACCACACCATCGAGCGAACCAAGGCGCTTTTTCCGCCTACGCGTGACTTTGATTTCTCCCTAATCGTTAGATTTTGTTAGATTTAAGAAAATTTTTTCCAAACCTATGTCACGGATTGGCTTAGGGTCTTCGATTTTTCTAGCCGCCATCAACTTGATTGGATCGATTTGATCAGGCACTTTAAAATGCAAATGAGGATTTTCTATTGCAGTCGGTTGACTTTTGTCCGTGGGCCAGCAAGGTTGCAGGCATGTCTTCCGCTCTTCCACCAAAACCCAGACTTATCGGGCCCAAAGTGCGTATATGCATCGTCGCATCGCGCTATAACGAAACTTACACCGAAGCACTTGTCGATCATGCCATTAAAGAGCTCGGAGATTTGGTGCCTCAAGGCCGGATTGATCTGATCCGCGTTCCAGGCGCTTTTGAAATTCCTGTCGTGGTGGGCACAGTGCTGCATCGCAATCCACCAGTCTGCGTCATCGCGCTTGGTCTCCTCATTCGAGGAGCGACGAGCCACGCGGATTTAGTTGCCGAAAGTGTGACCCATGCTCTGCAATCACTCGCAATTCAACATTTGCGGCCAGTTATCAATGAAGTCATCGTCTGCGCAGATGAAAAACAGGCTTACGCGCGTTGTGTGGGCACGACCATCAATCGTGGCCGCGAAGCGGCTCGTGCAGCGGCGGCAATGATCGATGTGAGCATTGAAATTGATCGCATGATGCCTAAACCAACACAGACCAAAGACACGCGGCATGCCTAGCAGACGCCAAATTCGCGAAGCGGCGATTCAATTTCTCTACTGTGCGGATCTTGAGGGTGGAGCTGATCCAGCGATGCTGCGTGAGCCATTCTGGGAATTTGTCAGCGAGTCCGATCGCCGTGGATTACAAGTGGCGATCTTCAAGACGGTGCGACATTTAGCCGAGGGGCGCGAAGGCCGCTTGGTTGAATTTATCCAGCGCCAATCGGCCGCATTGCAAGTGCTCCGAGCATGGCCCGAGGCTGATGGATTGCGAAATTCTCTGGAACGTATGGCCATCCTTGAATCAGGCCTAAGCACATCTCTCGCAGGCATGGAGCGCATGCCTAAAGACCAAGATGATTCGGCACTCGTCGAACAACTTTCAAAAGCACTGGATGAATTTTTTAAGATCGACCGCAGCCTAGCAGAAACGCGTCATGCATTTTTAAATCAGTTAGAAGATTTTCCTAAATTGTTAGGGTCGTTAGAAGCAGTCGCTGCATCGGTCCGCAGGTTGCAGCGCATCTCGGATCGCTTGCGCATGGTGGAGAATCCTGAGCAATTTCCCGAGCAAGCCGATCTCACACGGTTGCGTGACTCTAAGTCTGAAATAAACGAGTTGCGCGTGCAAACAGACCTGCTTGTCGATGCAGTGCTCAAAAACAAAGAAGCGATTAATCGCAAAATTGCAGAGGTCGTTGAAAACTACGCGCCAGAGCGAGTCGATCCGGTGGATCGCGCGATTTTACGATTGGCGACTTACGAAATCATGGAGCAACGGCTGCCGATCAAAGTGGTTATCAATGAAGCAATTGAACTCGCGAAACGCTTCGGCACAACTGATTCTAGGCGCTTCGTCAATGGAGTGCTTGATCGCATTGCGAATGAATTGACCCCACCGGCAAATATCTAACATATAAAAATGTCAGACATTTCATCTAACAAGTATCCAACAGAATTTCAGAAGAAAGCGCTCTGGAGTGCGGCGACTGGAGTTTCGATATTGGTCGTGGGTGCGTTGTTAGTTGGATTGCTTTTGCTGGTTGGGCGCATCTTCGGTTTTTTGCAGCCGATTTTGATTCCATTGATTGTGGCTGGAATCGTTGCGTATTTGTTAGATCCGGTGGTTTGCATGTTTGAGCGGCGGGGCTTTTCGCGGCTCAAATCGGTCTTGTTCGTTTTTGCCTCATTGCTGTTAGGAGCTACGTTATTAGTGGCGATGGTTCTACCGGGCATGGCTCGTGCACATAGCTCGCTCAAGCAGGCAATCAGCCCTCAGACAAAGACGGGAGAAGCTTCAATAAGTAAACAGAGTGAGAATCTCACCCCCGCATTGGCGAGAGCACTCAATGATTTGCGGGATAAAAATTTGGATAACCCCATCGGCTGGCTTCTCACCAAAGAAGGTGAAAAAGAAATCATCACTGAAGGAAATGAGCCGCGCTCACTTGAGTATTTCAGCCAAACTCGTATCGGCCTGATGCTCTATAATTCCAAAGATGCGATTCTCAGCACCGGGCGCGATTGGATCTCTGCGGGATCGACGAAAATCCTTGGTTTTCTCGGGCTCGTTCTCGGCATGATCATGGTGCCAGTTTATCTTTTTTTCTTTCTAAAAGATTCATCCTCCATTCGTAAAAATTGGCATCATTACGTGCCGTTGCGTGCTTCGCATTTTAAAACCCAACTGGTCGATACCCTCCAAGAAATCAACGGTTACTTGATCTCATTTTTTCGTGGGCAAGTGCTTGTTGCGGCCATTGATGGTCTGCTTGTCGGCATTGCCTTGATGATATTTGGGTTGCCCTATGGATTTCTGATTGGGGTGTTCATGGCTCTGTTAGGCATCATCCCCTACATCGGGAATTTGCTCTGCTTAATTCCGGCGTGCATCATCGGCTATTTACACGCTCAGAACGGTTCTGCGTTTGGATTGAGCCCGTGGGGATACGTCGCCTGCGTTGTCGCTATTTTTGTGGTCGTGCAACAGATTAACTCTCTTGTCACCGCACCCAAAATCGTCGGCGATTCAGTTGGGCTGCATCCGCTAACAGTCATTTTCTCGATGCTATTTTGGTCGCTCGTTTTGGGTGGATTCATCGGTGCCTTGCTCGCCGTGCCGCTGAGTGCCGCGGTCAAAGTGCTTTTTAGGCGCTTCATCTGGGAGAAAAAAATCGCTGATTCGCTCTGAGCACCTCTCCATCGTCACAGACTGGACTGGCGAAAAAAAGGGGTCAGTGTGCAATTCTTGACAATTTATGTTTAATTTCCCGAATTCCAAGCACTCTCAATAAAGTGCTGCAATTTTAGAGGCAGTTTGGATTGGTTCTTTAGCCGATCAAGACGGCGCAATTGCTGGCTCACATTCGCTGCGCTGCGCATGGAGAGTTTTTCGGCAATCCATTCCTGCGAAACGGTTGTCCGCTTCCAGAGCAGCTCCGCCAGGGCCAGTTTTCGCAAATCGGTTCCTTTCAGGCCGGGCAGATCTTCCGCCATTAGGCCCGCAGCTTCTAGCCCCTCGGCCAGCCAGCGCTTTGCTTGCTCCTCACCATGCGCCGTGACCTGTGGGGCTTTTCTGTAGGCCCGCGAGGATCTCTTGCGCTCCTTCATGAGCTTTTCCAAGTGCTTATACAATTTCCCCGCAAACGCCTGGCTTCCCCAATACCAACCTTGCCGTAAATGGCTGCAGCGGGCATCCACACCGTCCGGTAAAATTGGCACCCCGCACATTTTGATTTCTTCTTGCGCGGCACGGCGATCGAGCCGCTCCACCAAATGCTGACGGCCGGCCACCGTATCTGGCAGATCGAAGCGCATGAGCCCCTCCTCGGCGGCTAACCACTTCGGGCGTCTCTCGGGTGGCAAGGCCCAGCCGCCTGCCACGCTGCTCCACGCATAGCCTAAAATACTTTGCCCCTTACCCGGCTGAACCAATCGGGCTCGGACAGGATTGAGATGGATGTAGTCGGCGAGCGTTCGATAGTGATACATGTCTGCGCCATCCACGACCACCGCCTTGTAGCGATCGCCAAAAAGGCGCCCCCATGCCATATGACGGACGTTGTGGCGGCGGGTGATTGTGTTTTGCAACCAACTCATGCCGGCGACGAGGTTGGCTTCAGGCGTCTCGATGAAGAGGTGGTAGTGATTTCCCATCAGGACCCAGGCGTGCACCCGCCAGCCAGTCATTCCGCAAGCCTCCGCGAGGGTGGCAAGGAAAAACCGGCGATCATCGTCGTCATGGAAAATACTCTCGCGCCGGTTGCCGCGCGCCATCACGTGATAAAAGGCACCGGGGAATTCGAGGCGAATGCTTCGTGGCATGGTGCAAGCAAAAGCATGTTGATCATTTTGTCAAGATTTGCACACTGACCCCTTTTTATGGCTTTACAGTGGAGAATCGATCTCGAAGGATTTTGTCTCGTGTTTTTTGTTTTTTCGGATAGGCTAGATATCTTTTCATGAAAATCGACACCCAACCCTCAGCGATTCAATGCATCAATGGCCTCCGTGGCTTGAGCGTTGAAGAGGGGACATTTATCGCCATTGCTCCCGGCCTCTTGAGCGGGAATTGGCAGTGTGTGCTCGGTCTAGGGGGAAGGCGTCTCGTCCCGACTGTTCAGCAATCCATACTGCATCTCGGAGGTTACTCTCACTCGGTCCATTTCTCATGAATGTAGCTTCGCAGAAAAACCTAACAGGTTTGCGTTGTGCGTGGATGACCTCCGTGAGCGAGGAGGAGGTGCTATTTGTCAAAGACGGTGCAGTCGTGTGGGATGAGACTGGGCACTTTGTGTTTGTGGGGGAATGGGGGCATCGCCCGCTCGACGAGGCGATCGCTTGGGATCATCGGCCGGAGAGCCTACTACTTCCAGGCTTTGCGGATGTGCACGCACACTTGCCCCAATACCCTGTGGTGGCAAGGGCCGGTCACGAACTTTTACCATGGCTCAACCGCTTTGTCTTCCCTGCGGAAAAAGCGTTTTCCCTCAGTCGGGCGCGAATACACGCGCCGCGATTCTATCAGGAACTGAAACGCAACGGCATCACCACCTCCGTCCTGTTTTCTTCCATCCATGAAGACTCCACCCACGAGTGCTTCGTTCACGCGGAAGACTCCGGACTGCGGATTGTTCTAGGGCAAATGATGATGGACCGCCTTTCTTACAGCGCCCTCAGCCCCGCGCGTTGTCTTGCCGCAGCAATCGAAGGAAGCGAACGCCTCTGCGCTCGGTGGCACGGTGCAGCCGATGGTAGATTGCGCTACGCCGTCAGCCCGCGCTTTGCCGTGGCATGCTCGATGGAATTGATGGAAAAAGCCGCGGTCCTTGCCCGTCAGACCGGTGCATTCATCCAGACCCATCTCTCGGAAAACCGCGAGGAATTGCGTGTCGTCGCGGAGTTGTTTCCTGGCGCGCCCGATTACACCGGAGTTTACGAACAGGCCGGCTTGCTAGGCGAACGCACGTTGATGGGGCATGCCATCTACCTCAATGCCAGAGAGCGCAGCGTTCTTGCCGCCAGCGGGAGCAAAGTCGCCCACTGCCCCAGCTCAAATCTTTTCCTCCAAAGTGGGGTGATGGACTGGGCGGCGCTCGATGCTGTAGGCATCCGCTGGGGCTTGGGTAACGACGTTGCGGGTGGCCCAGAACTCTCGCCATGGGAGGTCATGAAGGCTGCATTCTACGCCCATGCCTCCCGCGTGGCGGACAAAGAACGGCCCGCCGTCCCATCTCTAGCCAGGCTTTTCCATGCAGCCACAGCAGGTGGCGCGGCTGTCTTGGGCAACGAAGCAACCGTTGGCAAATTGGCACCCGACTACGTGGTGGATGCCGTGCTCTGGAACACCACCGGAACATTGCCTTATGATGAACCGCTCTTGGAGCGTGCCGCCGATGAAATCCTCAGCACTCTCGTCTTCCGAGGAAGTCAGGCCAAGGTCGAGCAGTTATGGGTGCAAGGAAAAAGCTGTCACAGCCGAATCACGGCATGATTGCATACCCACAAAATCAAAGCCGGACCACCCAAACGGAGCCAGGGGTATCATTAAGTTGAGGAGGTGTTCGGGTTGGGGAGAATTTACCAACACAACACCATGTCAAAAAAGACAACCAGAAGGCGTTTCAGCGCCGAATTCAAAGCCCGTATCGCCATGGAGGCGGCTCGCGGGGTGAAAGCCATCGGCATGATCGCCGACGAAAACGAGCTGCACCCCGTGCAGATCAGCCAGTGAAAGAAGGAGTTGCTCGACGGAGTTCACCTCGTCTTC
>RDZR01000106.1 GCA_004294095.1 Verrucomicrobiota bacterium | reverse complement strand
GCCAGTAATCAATGTCCAAAACGGACGATCTGTGGTCGGCTCGAACTGGTAGATGTCGATATGCACCGGCTTGATATCAGTAGAGTGCATGACCTTCTGGGTCATTGGTCCGAAGAACCGCTGATAGTGGCGCTCTCTTGCCTCTAGGTAACCGTCTGGATGGGTAAACATTATCTTGGCGAACGTAAAAGAGCACGCAACCCTATCAGCGAGGGCGAGCGTCGATCACGGGGTTGAGGTTGAAACTACGGGCGAGCATGAAAACAGGGCGGCTGATAGGGGTTGCTGTGTCTCGGCTTGTTCTGCTTCTTCATTCGATAAGGGCTGCTTTGTAGCGTGGCGATCTACTGCAATTAAAGGTGGGCATTGTCGGCTCTCATTCAGTTGTGGAGATTCAGTAATTCGGGTTGGGATGACAGCAGATAGCGCGGTTAAGTTAGCTGAATCAATATCGCATCAGCTTATAATGGAGACTTCTTCCAATCCTCTAGGTCTTCTGGAAGCTCAAGCGTCGAAGGATCTACACCGGACGGGGGGAAAGTTGTATGGCCACCAACAAGATCATCAACAGCCATCTGAGGAGTCGAATACTCCCCAAGATTCTCATTCTCCATTATGATTACCCACTTATCACGGAACGGCGCGATCACGATCTTCTTCTTACCACTACCGTGTGTGTATTTGGATGGTCTCATATTTTTGCAGAACGTCCAAAGCGATGGCAACGCCACTAGCGGGGTGCAGCGTTGAACGCGGGGTTGGTGCTGGAATGACGTGGCGGCATCGAGGTGAAGATGGAGCTAGTGGGGGTTGCCATCCGCGCCTTGTTAGCCCTCTTCCGTTGGTCTTGATGGTGAATCGATTTCACTGGTAGATGGATATCAAATCGATGCGGACCCGGCAATGAATAAACTCGGAAATCTCGCAGCGGCTTGAAGTCTCCAATCGGAATCACGCAGGAGCCGGAAATCACCAATCGATAAACCGTCGAACTACGCAGAAGCTGGAAATCACCAATAGGAATCACGGGTGATGCTGACCTCGAAATCGTTCGACGCAGACTCGACTTATAGCGGCCAGAAGTCAGAGTCTTAATTCTTTCGGCTAACGTAAAGCGCATGCACCACTACCAGCGGCGGCACACGTCGATCACGGGGTTAATGTTGTAATTACGGAGAATCATCGAAACAGGGCGGCTGGTAGTGGTTGTCATGACGCGGCTTGTTCTCCGATCTTCATTTTCTCGGGATTTGTCCGTTGGAGAGTATGAAGGTATAGCCGTGATCATATACGGAAAGCGACCGTATATGAGAATACTTCTGATCCCATCTGCCAGTCTCAAGATCCTCGCGCAACTGTTCCAGTCCATGGCGACAAATCTCGGGATCGAGCTGTCGAAAGGCAGACGTACCATCACGGAAAGCCTGATCGAAGTAGCGCTCTGGGTATCTCCATGCTGCGCCTGCAAACGAGTCATTCAAATCATGAGGAAGCGGAAAACCATGAATAGACACCCTGCCTCTGGATGAAAAATGGGAGGAAAGAAGGTCAGTGGATGGAAACGAGTTCTTTATCTGAGCCTGAAAAACAGGAAAATACTCGAAAAGCCAAGGATCTTCGACCTTCGATGGATCGTAGGTGAATATCAGAATGGGGCCACTTCCTGTGACTCTCACGACTTCTGATAACGCCACCTCTAGATTGGTAAAATGGTGGATGCAGAGAACCAAAATCGCAGCGTCAAAGGACCCTGAGTCAAATGGAAGCTTCTCCGCCGAACCTGTGACCCAAGAGACATTCGGATGTTCCGCAGCTTGTGCGGACATTACTGACGATGGCTCCAACGCGGTGACTTGGAAACCTCTCTCAGCAAGGGCAAATGAGTAACTGCCCGTGCCTGCTCCAATATCCAACACACGAACACCGTTGGGCAGAGCCAGAAGGCTGACGATTCGATCAACTATTCTTTCATCGGCGCGGCGAGTGCTGCTGTATGTGTCACCTATCTTGTTGTAGATCGCGGTCATTTCTTGGAGAACGATGAGCGCATGCACCACTACCAGCGGCGGCGAACGTCGATCACGGGGTTAGGGTTGTAGTTACGGGAAAACATCGAAACAGGGCGGCTGGTAGTGGTTGTCATGACGCGGCTCATAAGGTGGACTTCAGCCAGGGAACTGGCCACAACAATCGTTCCGAAATGGAACTCCAAACAGCCGCGTGATGCAATCTGAAGTCGCG
>RDZR01000105.1 GCA_004294095.1 Verrucomicrobiota bacterium | reverse complement strand
ATCGCGATTTCTCCGCCGTGCTCACGCACGATGCGCCGCACAATCAACAATCCGAGGCCCGAGCCTTTCGCCTTAGTCGTGCGATACGGCTCGAACATCGCCCCCATATGCTCAGCGGAAATGCCCACTCCATTATCCTCGATGGAAATCACATGCTCCACTTCGCTGGCCCAAGTGCGGATGGTGATGCGTCCATCGTTTCCAGCAATCGCCTCCGCAGCATTGCGGATCAGATTGTAAAAAACTTGCTGGAACTGGCCTCGGTCTAACTTTGCAAGCGGCAAATTGTTAGACAGATCAAGTTCGACTGAGAGTTGGCGATTGATCAACTCCGGCTCTAACAGCTTGAGTGATTCCGTGATCATCTCATTCAAATCTTGCGCCTCGCGCTGGGGCACAACGGGGCGCACCGCGTGGAGGAAGTTTTTTAAAATTTCATCGAGCCTTTGAATTTCTCCCCGGGCCGTTTGCAAATGCTCTTCTAACAATTCTCTCTGGCCCGATTGCAATTTGCGCAACTTGCGACCTAACAACTGAAGATGAATATCGAGTGAGTTGAGAGGATTGCCAATCTCATGAGCCACGCCAGCGGCGAGCAGCGTGAGTGCATTAAGCCGCTCGGATTCTAGCGTCTGCTCGGCCTCCGCCCGCGAGCGAGTCAAATCGCGCACGAGCATCACATACCCGCCAGATTCACTTGTGTCAGGATCACTTTGAATCGGCGATAGATAAAAATTCAAAAACCGATTCTCCGGATAGAACACTTCCATATCGCGGCTCACGGTGCATCCCGGGCTCATCAGCGCTTCCCAATCCAACCCGCGAATTTGCCGTGAAAGCAATTGCCCCGTTGCGCGTTGCGGATCGAGCCCGAAAAATTGGCAAGCCGCTCGATTGACAAAGCCGATCACTCCGGCCGAATCTAACAAAATAACTCCCTCCTGCAACGCCTCGAAAACTTGCTCGAGAAATCCTTTCTCACGCAGTAAACGGGAGACGACTTGCTGAACCTCGCCGGATTCGACGCGGTCCAACTTCGCCACCAATTTTTCAAGAAATCCCGACTTCATCTTGAGTTGATTGGAGAGCACTTTACGCTGCTCAGTATTGGCCATGATTTCATTACAATTGATCCTTTGCACCTTCCCGAATCGTGAGCAAGCGCGCCAAATTGGCACAGCACTGATTCAAAAACAACTCGCAGCATGCGTCAATTTCATTCCCGGAATCGAATCGATTTACCGCTGGGAAGGAAACATCGAGCACGCCGAGGAAGTGCTCGCAGTATTCAAAACGAGCACCGAGCTCACGGCCATCCTGATTGAAACTCTAGCAACCCTACATCCTTACGAAGTGCCGGAAATCATCGCCATTTCCCCCACTGATGCATTGGCAACCTATGCAAAATGGGCGGTCGATAGCGTGACATCGTCACCGATTTGCGGTTGCGAAGACTGAGGAATTTCAACCAATAAGTTGGGCACTGCCCTACGCGGCGGCGCATTGGAAAATAATCTCCTCTTGGAGCCAGCATCTTCAATTTTAACAGCATCGTGAGCAAATTTTCCTCCTAAAAAGTTGTCCCATTTTCAAGCGGGCGGCTACAAAGAACTAGATGGTCGATCAATCTGATAGCGAGCTGCTTCTGAGCTATTCAGCAAACGATGCCGAGCAAGCCTTCGTGGAGTTAGTGCGGCGTCACGTTGAGATGGTTTATTCCGCCGCGCTGCGAGTGGTGCGGGATAGGCATCTGGCCGAGGACGTGACGCAAGAGGTGTTTGTGCAGTTGGCGCAACAAGCGATGAAGCTATCTGGCCACAACGTTCTAGCAGCTTGGCTGCACCGCACCACTCGCAACATTTCCTCTCAATACGTGCGCACCGCAGTGCGCCGCCGCCGAAGAGAACAACAACACGCCAGCATGCATGAACAAGCATCAACCTCGGCTGAATCTGCCTGGGAAGAAATTGCTCCCTGCATCGATTCAATGATCGACGAACTCGGCGAACGAGAGCGAATCGCCGTCATTTATCGCTATTTTCAGCAAAAATCGGCGCGGGAAATGGCAGACATTTTGGGCACCAGTGCGGAAGCTGCGCAAAAGCGAGTCAGCCGAGCAGTCGAGCAACTGAGAACAAAATACGCGCAACGCGGGATCACCCTGACTGCTGGCCAGCTGAGCAGTGTGATCGCTGCAAACGCCGTGCACGCCGCGCCTGTTGGCATGGTTGCAACCATTTCCGCCGCAGGCGCGACCGCCAGCTCCGTCGTGGCAACCACCCTCATTTCAACCACC
>RDZR01000104.1 GCA_004294095.1 Verrucomicrobiota bacterium | reverse complement strand
CCAGCCGCCGCCGCGCGATGGGCCATGACTCTCCCTCCCGGTGAAGACCGCAACAGGACGCTGACGACCATCTATCAAAACTGGCCAGACGATGATCCCGCTGCCAAAGAAGCCTTCAAGCAAGAGCACGGGATCAAATAGATTTCAGCAAATCAGAACGATTACTCGGCTTAGAAATCGGATCTAACAAAAATCACGCCAGCTACTACTGCGGCATTGAGTCCATTTTTGTCAGTTGTATCCATATTCTTGAGCAGAATTGATAGACCGAAGCAGCTCTCTCATTTTCGAGTGGTTGAAAGGGCTTTTTGCTCGTTCTTCCAGTTATGACCTTAGGGCCTGATCCATGAATTAGGGCCTGCTGTCCAAATTTCGGGCTAAATACGAAATTCAGAAATTTCCTGTCCAATTTCTCCTCTCCATTCCCATTATAAGGTAGAAAATGAACATCCCCGCCGCCTCTGATTCCGAATTGCTTGCCGCCTGGGTAGCGCATCGCAGCGAATCCGCTTTTCATGATTTGGTCGAGCGATATGCCGCACTCGTTCAGATGGCGGCGAAACGCACTTGTGGCGATGATTCCCTCGCTGCCGAAGCCTCGCAGCTCGTCTTTATCCTACTCGCCCAGAAAGCGAAATCTCTCATCGGCCACCCGACACTTGCAGGGTGGCTTCACGTGACCGCCGTCATGAAATCCCGCGATCTCATCGATAAAGCCCGCCGCGAAAACCGCAAACGCCAACTCATGCAAAGTGCCATGGAAAACGAGACAGTTGTTGCTCCCTACGACGTTTGGCAAGAAATGCAACCCGTGCTGGACGAGGCCCTCGCGGCTCTCTCCACCAAGGACCGCGAGGCCATTCTCCTGCGCTTCTATCGCTCCTTCACCGTCCGCGAAATCGCCGCCACTTTAGGCATCGCCAATGATGCCGCGCAAAAGCGCATCGACCGCGCCACCGAGCGCCTGCGTGGAAAACTCACGCGGCACGGCTGCAAGCTGGGTGGTTCCCTCTCGGCCGCAATGATCGCAGGCTTCGCAGCGGATGCCCAAGCCACCACGTTGCCTGCCTCTCTGATCGCCTCCAAGGCGGTTGCCACCGGGGCGCTGAGTGCCGGATTTTTTACGCCTGCCCTGATCTCATTCATTGCCGTCATGAAAACCACGTCATTCACCATCCCTACTATCGCGCTAATCTGTTCCGCCGCATTGATCGCCACCCAGCACCATTCGATATCCAAGTTGGAGCGTCAGAGTTCTGTCTTACAAAAAGCCATTAACGCCCGCTCATCCAGCAGCCTTGCCGGCTTCTCAGCGGACAAGCGGACATCTGCGGCCAAGACGGAAACAGACAATGAGGCCTTTGATTGGAAAAAAATTGCGGAGTTGTTCAGGCAACAAAATCGCATTGTATCTCCGGGCGATAGGATCCGCATGGAGAAACTCCAGCAACGTTTCAGGGCAATGAGCGAAGTGCAGCTCAACGCCGCCTTGGACGAGATCGCTGCACTCGATTTACCGAAGAGTTACCGCGACTTGCTCGAGTCAATCTTCATCAACATGCTCATCGAGAAATACCCCCAGTTCGCTCTCAATAAATACATCGACCGGGCTCAAGGATCTGATAGCTGGATCCAGTTTGAACTTGCCATGGCGATGGGAGAGTGGGCGAAAAAAGACTCTGCCAGTGCGATCGCTTGGTTCGACGAGCAGATCGCCAGCGGAAAATTTGATAGCAAGTCGCTCGATGGAAAAAGCCGTGCTCGCCTTGAGTTTGAAGGGCGTATCTTCAGCTCGTTGTTAAACTCAGACCCAGACGCTGCCAAGCGCCGATTGAACTCGCTGCCCGAAGACCAGCAGAACGAGGTTCTCTCTAAGGCAATAACCGGATACATCAACGAAGAGAACCAAATCGCATTCGCCGAACTTGTGCGCAACAGAATACAGGACAAGCACCAAGTCAACTCCGTGCTTAGTCAGCATGCATCATTCTTGGTGCGCGGTGAGAATGGTTATCAAAAAGTCAGCGCATATCTCGAACGCATTCAAGCAACTCCCAGCGAACGCGGCGCCTGCCTCCAACAAGCAGTCGAATCGCAGTTCCAAATGATTACTCAGCAGAAAAAAGTCACCCGTGAGGATCTTGACACCATGCGCGAGTGGGTCACTAGCCAAGCCCCAGAATCCACCGCCGACATTACCGGTAAAGCTCTCGCCAGCGCAATTAATCCCATGAGCAACTTAAATTTTTCTGAAGCCGCAAACCTCGCCCTTGAATACAACTCAGCCTCCGGCAATGACGAA
>RDZR01000038.1 GCA_004294095.1 Verrucomicrobiota bacterium | reverse complement strand
CTGCTCCCAGACTACCCCACTCCCATTTCCAAAAATGCATGGGCCTGTCTCGGTTTACTGATCGTCGTCTTCTGGTTTCTCGCTTTGATGTTATCCATAAAAACTAGGCGGCATCTTCTCTCCTTCGGTCTCCTTTGGGCGGGAGGACTTTGGTTGCCTGCCTCGGGGATCGTATCCACTCCGCTCGAATTCACAGCAGACCGCCTCACTTATCTACCCAGCAGCCTTCTCATTCCTGTTCTTCTGATTTCCTGTCAGACTTTTGTCACGACACAATGGCAGTTGCTTCTGGCCATCCTTATCATGACATTGATTCCGCTGTCGATACGGCAACAGCTTCACTGGCGCTCGGGAGAAAAACTCATTAGCCATTGCCTGCGCATCAATGAACGCCACTATCCTTCACTACTAAACGGTGCCGTGCTGAGTCTGCAGCGCGGAGACAACCCAACAGGCCCGATTCGCTCGCTCGAAAAAGCCATCGAACATTATCCCTACCGTTCCGCGGCGTATCACAAACTCATTCAGGTCCACCAAATTCTTGGGAACCAGCAACTGGCCGACGATCTCCTTTCTATCTGGCAAGCTCATTGCGCCTATGATCCGCTATCCGCACGGGATGTCGAAGTAAACAAATCGCCCATTTCTTCGGAGGAATGATCGAAGCTGGGGATCCGACTTCGCCCCGCAGCAGCGGGACTACGACGGACATGTTGCTGATTCTGGACTATTGGATTCCTCGAGCACGATTATCACGAATTGCAAAAAAAGGAGGGAAACTGGGTATGGATGACTTTGAAAGTCTTCGCCTGATTGCTGAACTTGATGCTGGTCTCTTTTCAAAAAACCAGCAACCCAAGTGCCTATTCCGTCGCGGCAGGGACGGAAATCGGCGGCGTCACTGCTTCAATCGGCGCACCTCTTTGAGCTGGGGCGATCATGCCTCCGGGGAAATTTTGCACACCGCCTGCGTTGGGATCGGCACCCTCGGCGGTCGGCTTGGCTATGAGGCTGGCGCGGTCTTTAAGTAGTGATTCGACGACGGATTTTGAAATTTCATAATTCCAGCCGTGGACTTTGGCTTCTTTCGCAAGTTTTTCGGAGAGTTCTTTGAGGCGGGCGGCAAATGCTTCGTCTTTGCTCTTGGCATCTTCCGGCTTTTCATCAGCAGCTTTGGTTCTTTCTTTTGCGAGCTCGGCCTTGACATCGATGGTGAGAATGACCTTTGCCTCAGTTTGTGGATCGCTCGGGGTGGCAAGCGCGGCGGGCGGCTCGGTTTGTGCCTTCATTGGCGTGATCGTCACCGTGTAGGTAAAGCCATCGAAGGTCACGATGGTGGCGACGCGCTTGCCTTTTTCTTCGGTGCGTTCCTTGGCTGCTTGAGCTGATAGAACATCGTCGAATTTGGCATAAGAGAGCAATGATTTGAAAGGCTCCGAAGCGGCAGCATCCAAATTTTCATCGGGTGTGGCGCCCACAAGTTTGAACTCCGCCTCTTCCGCCTCGCGGGTGACTTCCCAGGCAATCGTCTCAGCATCCGGCTCGGTCACGCGGATGGATTTGATTTTTTCTGGAGCGATAAATGCATCATCCAGCCAAGATTTCGGGCTGCTTTCGATGCTTGGGAATGTTTCCTCCGTCGCGTAAAACGCACTTTCATCAGCATGATTGCGGACGTAACGGCCGACAAATCCGCCGCCAGACATCATGTCATTTTGACTGCCGCTTGAAATACTTTTCCCTAACGAAATGGTGGTTAGATCTTTGCCGGCGGAGTCTTTGAAGATGACTTTGATGCCACGATCTGCGGCCACGGAAGATGCCTCATCCATCCCAAAGCGCGGCGCAAAGCTCGGCCCGGCTGCTTGTGCTTGGGTGATTTTTAATTCACCCACGGTGCGCAAGAACTCGTTGATCGAGCGGGTATTGGCGGGATAATTTTCACGCTCTTCCACGATCCATTGCTTGTCCTTCACGCTTAAATTCACCGTTGCGTCTGCTCCTTGAATGGACAGCTTTTGGACATCGGCTGCTTTGAATGAATCGAGTAGCGTTTGGCCGGGTGAGCGCGTGCTCGCTTTTTCCTCGCTCGGTTTTTGCTTGAATTTGATGATGGCTATGATCGCAGCAAGAACCAGTGCGAGAATCCAAAAGAGTGTGACATGACGTGATTTCATGATGAGTGGAATAGAGTCGTGATGGGTTAGAAAAAAAGTCGGGCAGCGGCAATTAGCGGGCGCGTGTCGCCGTGCGGCGTTTGAATAACAAGCCTAAGCCGAGAAGGATGATCAGCGCAGGCATGAAGAACACGTTGAGAAGCGTGATGTTTCCTGCGAGTTTATCTTTCTGGCGGCGTAGATCTTTTTGTTGTTCGCGGATGAGTTTTGAGTATTCCACCTGCTCCTTGCGCAGGTTTTTAATTTCTTCTTCTTGGGCGGGTGAGAGATAGAGATCGTTGCTGTTAGATTTCTGCGATTGCAGTTCTTGGAGCTTTTCTTGGGCTGCGGTTTGCTTTTTTTCAAACTCTTCGATTTTTGAGCCGACGGTTTGATTGAACTTCGCTTCCATTTCCTGCACCACCGTGAATGGGCGGCGAATCGCGGCGCGCGAACGAGAACCGATCAGATACTTCGAGCCAACCGCTTGATCCAGGATGTTGAGCAATAAGGAAAAATTGCCATTGATCGGCGATGCCATCCCCATTTGCAACAATTGCGGGTTGAAAGCAAAGCGATCGTAAAAGGCATCGATATCGCTGATGACAAAAACATTTCCCGCTGCGCTTCCTTCTTTGAGTGAGTCGTCTTTGGTGTCTTTGGCTTCTTTCGTTTCGCCAGCGGCATCGGGCTTGGCTGCCTCGCTGTTAGGTTTTCCGTTAGGGAAGGCAGTTTTGAATTTTCCTGATAGATGCGTCACTAGATCATATGTTTTTCCGGTTGGGCGAAAGCTCATGGTCAAGGAAGGATCTAACTGAGAGGCTTTTTCCGCATCGACTGGGCCAGCCAAATCGCTGGAACGGACCAATGAATTCACCGAGACACCCGCTCCGCCACTGCTGGTTAGCACGCCCGGCAGTAAGAAAGTCAAAGAGCCCACGCCTTTGGTAATCACGTTATCTTTCTGAGGTAAGGATTTATCAGTGGTGGTTAGAACAGACAACCCAAGGCGATCGCCAAATTTGGTGGCCAGAGATGAATCTGCGAGCACTTGCGTCGAATCAAAATTGAGGCCCCATGAGGAAAGCAAAGTTGGCAATGTGGATGAAACTGGATTTTGATTTCCACCGCCCATCATCATGTTGCTTTGCGGATTCGTCATTTGAGCGGCGACGGAATACGCATCCAAGCAGGCAATCACCGTGCCACCGGCAAGCAGGTATTGATCCACTGCAAATTCTGCTAGAGGGGTGATATTCGCTGGGTGAAATAACAGCAGAACCTTGATTTGCTTGGGGTCTATCGGGCTGCCATCCATCGGCAGATCAACGACATCATAAGATTGCTTGAGTTGGGTGTAGAGCATCCAGCCTTGATTTTTCGGCTGCCCGGGCATCATCGCTGGGCCACCTTTCATGTCCAAAGCCGTCATGAGGCCGACTTTCGGCTTGGACGTCGCGGTCACTTCTGCAATGGCCTTGGACAATCGATATTCCAACATCGTTTCTTCCTGCGGATTGAGAAATGGAATCACACTGGTGCGGTCCAAGCAGGAAATGGCGATGCCGAAATACAAATTTTGATCATCCATGCGTTGGCCGCTGATGCCGTCGAGATTTGCAGAGTCTTCCGCATCCGTATCTGGCTCTGGGTCGAGATTTTCGACGCGTATTTTGCCTTTGGATAAATTGCTATATTCTTTGAGCAAGTCATCCACGCGGCGCATGTGCAGCTTGAGCTCCTCAGGCATGAAATCTGTATTACGAGAGGCATAGTAGCGAAGCGTCACCGGAGTATCCAACTCTTTGAGAATGGAGCGAGTCCCATCGGAAAGCGTGTGCGTTTTATTTTCCGTGAAATCGATGCCGCGATTGCCAAGTGGCGTGAGCGAAATCAGCCAATTGACTAAAATGGCAATCAAGGCGAGTGCGGCAATTCCAAGGCCGGCGCGGGTAACAGGATGGTTGGTCTTCATGAAGATCAAAAAATGGGATAAAAATTTTTCTAACAGCTTAGGTTAGGCGCGTTTTGCGGAAAGGATGGCGCTTGTTCCTAACAAGCAGACCAGAATGATCGATGAGAACCAGATGATGTCTTGCAGCCTCATCAATCCGCGATTCAGAGAGCTGAAATGATCCCATACGCCGATCGTTACAATCGCTTGAACAACTCCGGGAGAGACCGCTTTGCTCAATTCTCGGGTGAAATCATCGTAGCCACAGAGCACCATCAGCACGCAGATCGCCACGGAGACGATCAAGCAAACGACTTGATCACGCGTGCACGCGGAAACTAACAGAGTGATGGCGAGGAAGGTGCAGCAAACGAGAAAGCTTGCGATGTAGCCGGAAATTAAGGCACCATTGTCGGGATCGCCCAAGTAATTGACGGTGATCCAGATTGGGAAAGTCATCAATAGAGCCACCAGCCAGACCGTAGCCGCAGCAAGGTATTTCCCTAAAATAGCGCTCCAAGTGGAGATCGGAAATGTTCCTAACAGCTCGATCGTTCCGGTGCGGTGCTCATCGGCCCACAATTTCATGCCCACTGCCGGTGCGAGCAGCATGTAAATCCACGGGTGCCAAAAGAAAAATGACCACTCCAGCGAGGCATCGCCGATGGTCATGAATTTGCCGAAGCTGAAGGACAAGCCGGTTGCCAAAAATAAGAAAATGACGATGATGGCGTAGGCGGTAGGCTGTGAAAAGTAGCTGCTAAGTTCGCGTTTATAAATCGTAAGGGTGGGCATAATCGGTGGCGATAATGGGTTAAAAAATATGCAGGAAATCCGCGCCTTAGGCAGCGGCATCCGTATCGTTAGAAGTCACTTCGCGGAATAAATCCGTGAGCGAGCCAGTTTTGGATTTTTTCAAAAGTTCTTCAGGAGTGCCATCGATGACGATGCGTCCGCGATCGACAATGACCGCTCTGGTGCACGCGGCTTCCACCTCTTCCAGAATGTGCGTTGAAAACAAAATCGCTTTGGTTTCCCCGAGGCGCTTAATCAACTCGCGGACTTCATATTTTTGGTTAGGATCGAGGCCATCGGTCGGCTCGTCCAAGATCAGCACTTCAGGATCGTGGAGCAGCGCTTGGGCTAGACATGTGCGGTGGCGATAGCCTTTGGATAGAGTGTCGATCGATTGCTCGGCGACGTTGTTGAGAAAGCACGTCTCGATCGCGCGATCCACGGCAGCCTTGCGGTCGCTGCCGCTGAGACCTCGAATGCTGGCGCAAAATTTGAGGAACCCGATCACGGTCATGTCTTGATAAAGTGGGGCAGACTCAGGCAAGTAGCCGATTTTCATTTTTGCTAGAGCAGGCTCGTCAGTGATCGAATGGCCACAGACTTTGGCATCGCCAGAGGTTGGCGGAATAAAGCCGGCGATCATGCGCATCGTTGTAGATTTACCCGCTCCGTTGGGGCCGAGAAATCCGAGGACTTCGCCTTTATTCACCGTGAGTGAAATGTGATCAACGGCGACTTTTGTGCCGAAATGTTTGCTGAGGTTATCGACTTGGATCATGGATTTTGGTGTTTTCGCGAATACGCTTTGCGCGGATAGCGTTTCCGCAGATGCTGTTTGTTTGAAAATGTTGGACTTGTTTTGATCTACGCGTCAATCGGCGAAAATCATTTTTCAAACGCCGCTTGCGTCTAACTGGGGATAGATTATTTTCCCGTTGTTATGGTGCAAATAGACATTCCAAAGCGTTGTGGAGTCATGTTATTGCCGGATTGCACACTCTTCCCTCACGGCGGATTTCCGCTCACTATTTTTGAACCCCGCTACCGCCAAATGCTTGAGGATGCTCTTCATGGTGATTGTTTTTTCGCAGTTGCTAGATTGTTAGGAGATGAGGATTCGGATCTAACAGTTAGCGTTGCACCCATTGGCACGATTGGCCTCGTGCGTGCTTCCCGTCAATTGCAAGATGGCACGTCCAGACTATTGCTCCATGGCGTGATGCGTGTGCGCTTTCTCGAATGGTTGAATGAAAAGCCATATCCTTACGCAGCAATTGAGCCAGTCATTTCCGTATTCCGAACCGAGTCGCAATCCACGGCCGCGATGAAAACTCTACGCGGTGCCGTGGAAGATGCGATCCGTCCATTTCCCGATGAGGTTCAACAAGGAGTTTTTTCTTTGTTAGATCGCGCCCACGAACCTGCATTGATGACAGACATCATCTGCCAACAATTTATCCACGAGGCGGATTTGCGCCAAAAATTGTTAGAAATGGAATGGGTCGGTGAAAGAATTCCGGTAATTTGTGAATACCTGCGCAAGGCTAGCGCGGCTGCGGCAGATGATTCTTGAAATTCCAATCCACAAAGCATACAAAATGGCCGTGACTATTCATTCCTAATAATTAACTGTTAGATTTTTCCTGCGGCTTTGATTTGCTTGTATTGATTGGCAAGGCTGATGGCAAATTGGCTCGAAGTGGTATCGAGCGTGAGCACGCCATGGGCCTTGAGCACTGAGAGAATTTCCCCGCGCTCTTGATGGGAGCGCACGGCGGCTAAATAGCTGAGTGCTTTGGAAGATGAATCGATGGACTGCTTGAGATGATCTTCTAACACTTGCTCGCGCAAGCTGGCCAACATGACGAGATGCTTGCTGGATAGAACTTGCAAGGCTGGCACTAATTGGTGGCCGTCTTCACTCCGTAAATTGGTGATTAGCAAAACCATCGCCCGCCGCCGTTGTCGCGCCATGACACTCTCCACCGCTTGGGTGAAATCACTCGGCGATGGCTGCGTTTGGTAGTCGTATAAATGGTTCAGAAGTTGCGGCATGGCAAATTTTCCTTTGAGCGGTGGCAGCCATCGATTTGTGCCGCCAAATGATTGAATCGCGACTTGGTCCCCCTGACTCAATGCCACATGTGCGACTAACAGAATCGCATTCAGCACATGATCGAATTGAGGTAAATCACCATCGATCACCCGCATGCGGCGGCCTGTATCTAACAGAAAAACGAGCGTCTGATTGCGTTGTTCTTGAAAGTCGCGGCTGATCAGCACCTGCCGCCGAGCCGTCGATTTCCAATCGATGCGAGTGAGCGGATCGCCCTCTTGATAGTCGCGTAATTGATGGAATTCTTGGCTGTTGCCATGCCGCGCACGGTGCACCAGGCCGATCGCATTTTCACGATGCTGCATCGCCAGTAACGAGCAACGAATGACTGGCTCATAATTGGGATACACTTTCACAGTCTCGCATTTGAGATCGCGGTAAAAACGCCACCAAAAGCCAAGCGGGGAGAGCATGCGAATGTGCAGTTGAGTGAACTCGACTTCACCACGTTTTTGCAGAGTGATGGGGTAAGCGATTTTAGCGATCGATTTGGCAGCAATTTTGCCCGACCATGGTAGCGTCTTGGCCTGCGCATGATTGGGAATCCCATCAAAGAACCCTAACACCAGTTGTTTTTCTAACGGATTCCAAATGGTGATGCGCACCAAATCCTCAGATCCTACAGCAAAACGGGTGGGTAACTGGCGTTCGATCTTAGGTTTTTTTGTTAGAAAAACGAATATCCCATCCAAGACAATGATGACGAGAGCAACGCATGCGATGACGATGATCCACTGTGTGCTGTCAGGAAATGGCACGCTCAAGACGGACATGAGCAGCCAAATCATGGCACAGGTGAGAAATCGTGATGTCGGGCTCATCGGATTTGCCTCTTAGGCCTATTGGCGAGGAGCTGGGACTTCATCGATGATGGATTGAAGCACCTCATCCACTTCAGTCCCGCGAATTGCTATTTCTGGCGTCAACTGCACCCGATGCCGCAGCACCGGAAGTGCCGCTTTTTTAACATCGTCTGGCATCACGAAATTTCTATCTGCTAGAAAAGCAAATCCTTTGGCGATGCGCACTAGGCTAATAGCACCGCGAGTTCCAGCGCCGAGCGATACGGATCGAGACCGGCGCGTCGCCACCGCGATGGCAAGTGCGTATTCGATCACCTCGGGAGCCACATGCAATGCCGCGGTGGCTTGCTGCGCGATGATGATGTCTGCGGGTTGGCAGACTGGTTGAATATTCCGAGTCACTGAGACATTGGGTGCCGCAGATGCGCGGCGGATAATTTCACACTCGGCAGTGTGCTCCGGGTAATCAATCAGCACTTTGAGTGCAAAGCGATCTAACTGAGCTTCAGGCAGGGGATAGGTGCCTTCGTGCTCGACTGGGTTCTGCGTCGCCAACGTTAAAAATGGTGCCTCTAACCGAATGGTTTCGCCATCGATGGTCACTTGTTGCTCTTGCATCACTTCTAACAGAGCCGCCTGAGTTTTGGCAGGAGCACGGTTAATTTCATCGGCGAGTAAAATGTGCGTAAAGATCGGCCCCAAGCGCATTTGAAACGTCTGGCTTTTCATATCAAAAAGGCGGAATCCCGTGACGTCCGATGGCATCAAATCCGGAGTGAACTGGATTCTAGCAGAGTTGCCACCGATGCAACGCGCCAGAGTGTTTGCGAGATGCGTTTTACCAAGGCCCGGCTTGCCCTCTAACAAAACATGCCCTCCTGCAAGTAATGCGGCTAGAACTTGCTCGATTGCTTTTGGCTGCCCGAGAATGACCGATTCGATCCGCCTTCGCAGTAACTGGATGGTTTGGCGTATTTGGTTTGGGGCCTGCTCAGAATCATCGCCCGTATTGGTGTCATGCGTGTTCATTGGATCTAAGGATTGAGGGAGTGGTTGATTTTTTGTAAGGTGGCGACTTTTCGGATAAACTCAGAGCTATCTCTTGGCGCGTGATCATTGATCGCCAGCTCCACATCATTTTCCGGAAGTTGGCATCTTTCCGCGAGTTTGGCGGTGAAATGTTCTTCTTGTTGCTTACTTCGTGGGATCCGATCTAACACCTGATTTCTAACAGATTTCATCGCTTCCGCCGCACGATCTATCCGCCAAAGATAGTGCCCAGTTGCCTCCAAGTGCTGATCAAAGCGGCGTAGGGTTTCAGGCTCTTGGCTGGAATCGATCGGGCCGAAGCGTTTGAGATTGATCCATAACCAGACCACAAAGCAAATGACGAGGGCGATTAGAACTAAGCCGATTTCATCGCGCAATAACTCCCACAATGATAGTTTCCCGCCGCGATATATCAGCAAGTTTCCATGCTTAGGAGTGGCATCTAACCAATTTTTCAAAAACTCCGCATGGTCGTGATCCCCAATCCATCGATTGCGAAAAATGGAGGCATCTGAGAGTATGGTGATCATGCCCTCGCCGAGTGCCATCGATACCCATTTGAGGGATTTTTTCGTCGGCGTATCGATGCTGTATGGGCTATCCATCGCGAGCTTCAATCCATTTTCAAGATCGGCAGGTTCTGCAGATTTGTTAGGTAATCGAGCATGGTGTTGGATGCTCAGGCCGATGCGCTCTAACCATTTTTCAAGCGCGGGAGTGATCTGCGCGGTGGATGATGAAAGAAGTAACCAATCATTCGAATAGCTTTCCGCATGATCGATTAAAATAATCATGTGGCCGCCACGTTGAGTCCATCTTTCAGCGGCCTGCACATACGTTTCATTGTTCAGCAGACTCGCCGGGATGATGCACATCGCATCAGATTCGTTAGGTGCGCGCCATGTCGGGATCTGGCTCACATTCCAATCATAGGCTTCGCAAAACCTTTCCAGTGCAAGCCACGGATTGGCTTTGGCCGCTCCTTCGTAGCCGATCTCTCGCTCGATTTCTTCAAATTCGCATGAGGAAAGGCTAAGCCCGATCAGTGCGAGAATGATTTTCGCTATCTTCACAACCGCCTCCGTTTCTCAGAAGATTTTTCATACGGCCATTGCTCGCACATGCTGCGGATTGATGTCTCATCCGGCAACTGATCCGCGTAGGCAAAGGCAATCCATTTTTCGGTTAGATTTTGAAAAAATTGGGGATGAGCCTCGGCCCCGATGTCATTCGCGCGGCGCACGCAATCACCTTCGGTATCGGACTCACGAATTTCAGCATGTGTTTGCTCAATGATGCGTGAAATCGCACCTCGATACAACAGGGCAAGTGCTGCGTGATGATTGCCTTGTGACCAAAAAGTCCATGCCGCAGCGGGAATGTTATCCGGCAAGCTCGCCCGATTAGTATCCATTCCCATGATGGTCAGGTGTTGGCCGGAAGTAGCATGCGATGCAGTTGAATCTAACGCAATCGGCCGCTGCAACAAATGACGAAATTTCCAGATCAGCCAGACGGCCAAGCCGATTGCTAACACGAGCAAAATGCCTTTGAGCAAATCGGCATACTGAGCCAAAAATTTCACCCAAGCGTGCGACTTTTTTGGCTTCTCATCCTGATTGGAAATGGGCACACGCTGGACCACCTTATGGACCTTAAAATCAGGATGGCTTTTGACTTCTGCGATCACCTCAGATGCCGTGCGTTGATCCTCTGCTTGCACCGTGGGCGCGCCGAAAACAAACAAACAGACGAGGCAAAAACCGATGCCCTTCGCCAACCGGCCATTCATTTTGCGAAAGGCCAATTCCACGTCCCAACCTTCTAACCATGTGCGATTGTTCAAATAAACTCCGAAGCCTGCACCTGATAGGAAAATATCGGTTAGAGAAAATGAAATCATCATGGCCAGCGCTATTCCTTGAAGAATCGGCAAGGGAATCGTGAATGGCGTGCTTGGATCGTAATTTTCCACCCAGATTTCTCGCCAATTCAATTGCCCCTCCGGAATCAACATGATCGCTAGCCCTAACAGCGCAAAAGCGATCCATACGCTGAGCAGCTCCGCCAGCGAGTAGAGCGTGAACGCTGTCGATTCACCACGCATGAGAAGCTGCCGCACGCGGCTTTGATAGTTCTTTCCTCGCAATCCCTCAAGTTCTCCCACTGGCATCGTCACCGGCTGCCATGGTGAAAAACGTGCCCACAGAAATCGATAGAAAAATCGCCTCGTCCATGCTTTGGGAATTTCTAACAGAATTGATCGCCAGCTTGGATTTTCTCCAAAAAGCCGACGGCTAATCACGTATAAAACAATGCGCGAACCCGCTGATTTTCCCCACCAAAAAATCATCATCATCAGCATCGGGTATGAATCCCACAAAAGCCAAACCAAGACGGCGGTCATCGGCAGCATGGTCAATAACCACGCCAGCCACACCGTCCAAAAATCACGACGAATCATGGCAAACCCCATATCGACAGCTTCCCACTCGGTGCGCGGCCTGAGCACCGCAGTGATGGTCTCAAGCTGCATGTTTTTTGCGACTCCTTCCCATGCAAATCAAATAGGCACTGAGTCCGATCCACCCCGCGATGCCAACCGCGTATTTGACCATCGACGGATGCGGCTCAGCAGACCAAAACCCCTCCACCAGCGCGGCAAGCGTCGTCAGCATGGCGGCACCATAAATGAGCGGCAACGCTTGCTTCGCACCTTGCACCAATGCCCTAACTCTCGGCAATCTTCCCGGATGCAAAATAGCCATACCGATGCGCATGCCGGCCATGCCAGCGATGATCATTCCTAACAGTTCATAGGATGAGTGCCCGGCGACGAAGGTCCAAAATGATTCCGGATTTCCCGCATGGTTCACATAACCAGCGGCGGCTCCCAAGTAAAAGCCATTGAAGGCGAGGAAAAAACAAGTCCCCAGCCCAGCGAGAATGCCGCCCGCGAAGATGCGAAAATCAATCGCCACATTGTTATAAATGTAAAAACTAAACATCATGAAATTCGAGCCGAATTCTTCGCGCAGGTGGGCGATTTGCTGCTCTTTCCCACCATACATTTGCTCCATCGAGGCCATTCCTTCTGGGCCCAAAGCCGCCTGCACCCAACGCGCATCTATATTTTCAGAAAACATCATGCAAAAAAACGGCAACCAAAAAATCACGCTGCATAACCAAAAAAGCCGCCAATCTTTTCTAACAGCAATCGGAAAATCGATCATGATGAAACGCATCACCACATCCAGCGTGCCGCGTTTATTCTGATAGATTTGCTCATACGCGCGGATCACCAGCGCGTTGAGCCGATCGATCACGTGGGAGGAGGCCATGCGTGATTGCGCAAGTGATAGATCCGCAGAAATTTCCCGAAAATGTTTGGGTAAAAGTTGTTTATCGGGATGATCACGACCCTTCTCGACATGGGTGAGAAGTTTTTCAAACTCTTCCCAACGGTGGTGATTCAGTTGTTCAAAATCGCTTGAATTCATTGGCGGTGCGTAGTTTGCCGGTGAGTCCAGTGGGCCATTCCTAACAGGCGATTCATGCCGGTGACTCCCTCAGCTCCTGTGAGTTCAGTCGCTTGGTTGGCGATTTCGATCCTCCTCGCTTCGGACCAAAGACTTGCCCGATCGCGAAACATCGCCAGCGCAAAAAGCTCGTCTCTCGACAACGCAACCGGCACCTGCACCGCAGCCAGCGGCGGAGGCGTCGGCATCTGCACCGCCTTTGGCATGCGATGATAAATCACCAATGTGCCGGCTGCTAGATCACCCAGGCGTTGGAAACGTTGGCTCGCAACGCACGAAGCTAATCCGAAGCCATACGTGAAAAATGGCATGCTATCGATGAATCTCATAAAATTGCGAATGACTGCTTGCCCCAGAGTGATGGGCGCGCCGCTCACTTGCACCACGCGCAGCCCGAGCATGAGTTTCCCCGGAGTCGCACCATGTTTTCCGACTTCAAAAACAATCGGATAAAACCAATCAAGCGCAAACCAAATTAACAGATAGATCCCTTGAGCCACCTTATCTCCAACTGCAAAATCAAGATACGAGATGATGACCACCGCAGCGATGAAAATGACCAGCCGTATCATCAGATCCAACGCATAGGCGAGGCCACGCAAGATCGGGCCTGAAACTCTCAGGCGGATGCTGACTCCATCGGCAAGTTCCAATGTCTGCAACGTATCTAGCTTGGCATTCTCCTCCATCGATAAAAACCAACCTAGCCAAATTTCACCAAAGGTAAAGCAGAGTGATCGGCCTGATAATTGAGAGTTGGAAAATTCTCAACCATCAGAAAGGATCGATTCGTGGCGTGATTGAAATTCGATTTAACCGCGGCTTGCATCTGCCGGAGCTCGACCTGTGGCTTGACCCTTGGGACGCAAAACCATGGGCCTTTATCTCGCACGCACATGCCGATCATTTTGCGAGGCACGATGCCGTGTGTTGTTCTGAAATCACTGCATATTTGTTAGAAAAAAGGTTCCGGATGGGCAGTGGCAAAATGCGGCCGATGCCATTTCATGAAACAATCGAAGTGCGCGGCTTTCGTCTTAGAATGTTGCCCGCAGGCCATATTTTCGGCTCTGCCATGCTTCACGTCACTCGTTTGCAGGATCAAGCGACGCTGCTTTACACCGGCGATTTCAAAATGCGCAAAGGCAAAACGAGCGAGGCGATCAGTCTGCTGCGCGCGGATCAATTGGTGATGGAGACGACCTTTGGCTTGCCGCAATGGGTCTTTCCTCCAGCCATGGAAATTGAGTCAAAGATGCTACGCTTTGTCGAAGATGCGCTGGCCGATGGCGATACGCCTGTGTTCTTTGGCTACGCCTTGGGTAAGGCTCAAGAAGCTCAAGCGTTGTTTGCTGAGCACGGCATTCCGGTGATGCTTCATCCCACGGTAGCCGCCATGTCCACAGCGTGTCGCGATGCGGGACTCGATATTCTATCAGATAGTGAAACGTTTGCCGCACATGTGCCGGCTGGCCATGTGCTCATCGCGCCACCGAATGCCGTGCGCTCCCGGGCGATTCGCAATTTACGCCAAAAACGGACGGCGATGCTGACCGGCTGGGCGCTGCAACCCGGTGCGAAGTTCCGCTATCAAGTGGATGAATGCTTTCCGCTTTCTGATCATGCGGATTACCCTTCGCTGTTAGATTGTGTGCAACGGGTGCACCCGCAGCGAGTGCTAACTATCCACGGCTACACCAAGGAATTTGCTGCGGATCTGAGATTTCGTGGGATCGATGCGTGGTCCGTCAATGGAACGGATCAGTTAGATTTTAAGCTTTTTCCGCAAACTAAAGCTGCGAGCACTGCCGCCAAACTTGCTCCGCGGCATCAGCGCCCGATCTGTGGCTTGGCGGATCTCAGTGACTTGTGCCGCTTGATTGCAGAGACCAATAGCCGTTTGGCAAAAATCGATTACCTAGCCAACTATTTCAAACAGTTAGAGAATAACGAAACTCTTGGCATCGCCGCACGTTGGTTGGGCGGAGAAATTTTTAGCCGAGCATCTGGCCATCGTGCTTTGCGAGTGGGCTCGGCACAAATCCGGCAAGCATTGTTGGCAGTGCGCGGCGCTCGTGAAGAACGATATCGGGAAATTTCCCTCGCACAAAATGACATGGCTCGCACCGCCCGCTTGTTGCTGCAAGAACTGCACTTGCAAGCTCAATCTATCAGTCTGTTAGAATGCCAGGCATTCTTTCAATCCTTGCTTGATTCTAACAGTTTCAATCAACGCATGGCGCTTCTAAGCACGCGTTTTGAACAGCTGCACCCAGCGGAAAGTGAGACGATCGTGCGCTTGATCACCGGAGATTTGCGCATCGGTCTGAAGGCGAGTTTGGTGGAAGACGCCATCGCAGACGCTTTTTCCAGCGATGTTGGATTGGTGAGACGGGCGCACATGCTCACAGGCGATCTTGGCGAAACGGCGGTTTTTGCCCGCCATGGCACGTTGGAATCCGCTTCACTGCGGCCGTTGGTGCCAATCCGTCCGATGCTCGCTTCGCCACTCGAGCGCGATGAGGATGATCAATTGCCGATGTTTGAGAGCCTGCCGTTTGAGCCACCTTATTGGCTAGAGCCGAAGTATGACGGCATCCGCGTGCAACTGCATAAAGTCGGCAAGCAGGCTGCGCTTTTTTCCCGTGATTTACGCCGCTTGGATCATGAATTTCCGGAAATCATCACGGCGGCTCTCAGCGTGGATGATGATTTCATCTGCGACGGCGAGTTGATTGCTTACGCGCAGGGACGCAAACTCGGCTTCGCGGATTTACAAAAACGCCTCGGCCGAAAAATGGTGGAAAGCGACCTCTTTCTAACATCAGACGATTCCACTTCTTCAATCCCGCTGCGCTTGATCGCCTTTGATTTACTGTGGCACCAACAACTAAATTTGTTAGATCAACCATTGCACGAACGGCGGCAGCGACTCACTCAGATAGATTTCCCAAAAATGTTAGAAGCCATCCCATGCTACCGGACTGCCGATGTGAATGCGATTGAAGGTTTTTTCAAAACCGCCCTGCAAAATCGGCATGAAGGACTCATTGCGAAAGACCCTAACAGTTTTTACAGCCCAGGAAAGCGCGGGAAATCATGGATCAAACTCAAAGGCGTGATGCCCACGCTCGATTGCGTGGTGACACACGTTGAGCAAGGTCATGGCAAGCGTGCCGAGGTGCTTTCCGATTACACATTTGCCGTGCGTGATGAACCAAGTGGAAAGCTTCTCACGCTCGGCAAGGCCTACACCGGACTCACGGATGAAGAGTTAGAAACTCTAACAGAACATTTCAAAAAAATCACGCTCAGGAAAGAGCGACGCAAGTGCGAAGTGGTTCTAGAAGTGATCATCGAAGTGGCGTTTGATTCCATCCGCGCATCCAAACGCCACGATTCTGGTCTGGCGTTGCGATTTCCGCGGATCAAGTGCGTCCGCCATGATAAAACACTCGCGGAAATTGATACGCTGCAAACTGCCCGTAGCCTGGTGCAGTTGTAGATAAATTTTCTAAGAATCGGACTTTTCTAACAGTCTTTTCAAACGATTTTTCATCGTCACTTTAGCCACTGCTGGCAGGCGATCCACGAAAAGAACCCCATTGAGGTGATCGATTTCATGTTGCAGTGCCCTGGCGAGCAGGCCATCCGTTTCGATCACAAGTGTGGATCCATCGAGTTGCGGCAAAGTGGCTTTGACGGCTTCAGGGCGTTTCACCTCAGCGGTGATGCCGCGAATGCTTAAACAACCTTCGGTGCCGAATTCTTTTTCAGCTCCATACTCCAATTCCGGATTGATGAAAACCAGCGGCATGATCGAGTCCAACTCCGCATCGCTGCCATTGACTGTTAGATAAGTGATCGATTCAGGATCGTGGGAAATATCGATCACTGCGAGTCTGAGATCGATGCCGATTTGAGGTGCAGCGAGGCCGACGCCGTTGGCATTTTTCATCGTTTCTAACATATCAGCGACTAGATCGGTGAGCTGCTGATCGTTCGCATCCACATCGCGGCAACGTAGGCGCAGGACCGGATGGCCATATTGCACAATATCTCGAATCATGTGCCATGCTGGCGATAAATCACCCACGATTGTCAAATGCCAAATGTGATTGCGGCACGGGGATGAGCTTGCAGAATCATACAGCGCGCGACAGTCTGCCTCAGCCGCTGTTTTTGCATCACCCTTCTCATGTCCACTTGGCGTCCGATTGCTCCTGAACCTTTATGGCAGCGCTGCTTGCCAACATGGACGCATGGGATCATGAAATTGGGTTTTTTGTGCGGCATTTTCGGCACCATCGTCATTGCTTGTGGTGTGTTATATTACTTCATGCTGGCGCGGCAGTTTGACATGGCGGAAGTCAAAAAACTACCCGCCGGCACCCAGTATTTCGATCGCCACGGGCAAGAAATCGAAGTGAGCGGCGCAGCTTCGCGCAAGTTGGTCAAACGCGAAGATATTCCCGATTTTTTGGTTTTATCGCTGCGAGCGCGAGAGGATGCCCGTTTTTTTGAGCATGGCGGAGTCGATGTCCGCGGGTTGGCGAGGGCGACGGTGCGCAATCTCAAAGACCGCAGTTTCACCCAAGGTGCCTCGACGTTGAGCATGCAACTGGCGAGAAATTGTTTCAAAATGAAGCAAAAATCGTTGCATCGAAAATTTTTGGAAATCGCGCTGACACTTCGGTTAGAAGCGCACTACACCAAGGATGAAATTCTAACAAATTACCTCAACCGCATTTACTTCGGCGCGGGTGCGGACGGTATCGAGCAAGCGGCGCAAACGTATTTTGGGAAAAGCACTCGCGAGCTTTCCAAAGGGGAGTGCGCGTTGATTGTCGGAATCATTCGTGGTCCGCATATTTTTTCGCCATTGCGGAATTTGCCCGCCGCACTGGAGCAGCGGCGGCAGACGCTCAATCGCTTGGTGGCGATGAAAGCGATCGATCGCGCTGAGAGTGATCGCATTGCCAACGAGCCAGTTCATTTAGCTGCAGACAGCACCGAATCGAATCAAACGTCTTATGCCATGCAAGCAGTGCGCCGCGCACTGGATCGCTGGCTTGAGCTTGACGGATCCGCCATCAGCGGGCTGAAAGTTTACACCACTTTGGACATGGGCTGGCAAACCCGTGTGGAGCAAGAGCTGACTCATGCCGTCGAAGCATTGGAAAGTGAAACAAGCTGGCAGCATACATCGATTGCGGAACACACATCTAACAGCGAGCCAACCTATTTGCAATACGCTGCGGTGACGACCAAAACAACGACCGGTGAGGTGCTCGCGCTCATCGGTGGCCGCGATTTCCGCCACTCCCGTTTTGATCGCACTCGCTCTAGCCGCGATCTCGGCTCAGCCTTCGAGCCATTCGTCGCCGCCGCCGCAGCGGAGCGGGGGAAATTGGTGCTGCCTGGGCGGCCGATGCAGACGGGCAGGCAAATCGGTCCGGCGGAAGTTGAGCGCATCGCGAAACGTTGCGGCTTTGATGGACCGTTTTTAAAAACAGAAGATCTTTTCCGCGGATCCGTGGCGGCGACTCCGTTAGAGATGTCCATCGGTTTGGCGACTTTGGGAAATCGCGGCAAACGTCCGGAGCCGATTTTTATTCGTGAAATTCGCAACGCAGCGGGTGAAAAAATCTATCAGATGAAGCCATTTTTGAATGCCGCGCTCTCATCCCAAGCGGCGGATGAAGCGCTGAGCGTGCTCAAAAGCAGCAATAGCACTCGCAACTTTGTAGGAGCAACCGGCTCGGAGCGAGATGCGTGGATGATGCGCCTCGGGCCCAGTGGTGCCACAGCGGTGTGGATTGGCTTTGATCAACCGCGAGCGATCGCCAAAGAGAAGCGGCTCAATTCTTTGTTAGACGAATTTGTCACTCGGCTCGGCAAGCAATAGGATTTCATTTTTTGCATGAGTGATCCTTTAGAAAATGAAGATGTCGATTGGGATGCGTTGACCGTGGCTGGAATCTATCCGTCAGTGGAAATTGCTTGGGACTATCAGTTAGTGGTGCTCGCCATGGGGCGGGCATGTTGGTTGCGGCAATTTCCAGAAACTCAGCAAGTATCATTATTCGTCGATGCCAAGGACTTCGCGGACGTCATCGATGAGTTCCGCGCGTTCGCTGAGGAACAAACGCAATGGCAGCCGGAGCGCGATTTTGTGGATGACATAAGCCCGCGGCGGGCATGTTGGCACGCCTCATTGGCATGGATTTTTCTGTTAGTTACTGGCTATGTTTATCAAAACCAAATGCCGAATGTGTTAGAATCATACGCATCATCGAGCCGTGCGATTGTCGAGCATGGCGAGTGGTGGCGAGTGGCGACGGCCCTGCTACTTCATGCCGATATTGGCCATTTGTCAGGCAATCTGCTCAGTGGATCGATCTTTGCCTATTGGGTTGCGGAAGGATTTGGCCGCTGGCTCGGCTTGGCCATGATCCTCATCGCCGGCAGTGCGGGAAATGCGCTGACTGCCATCACGAAAAGTGGCGAAAATTTTTCTTCCATCGGTGCTTCGACGGCCTCGTTTGCCGCGCTAGGAATTCTATCAGGCTATGCGTTGGTGACTCTTCGTGTGAAGCGTAAACCAAAATCCATCATGCATGGCATCGCGCCGCTGTTAGGTGGCTTGGTGATTTTAGCGATGCTCGGAGGCAATGCACTCGATGGCCGCGTGGATGTGCTCGGCCACGTCTTTGGCTTCGCTTGTGGATTTGTGTTGGGCTTAGTCGTCGCTGCGGTTAGGCAGCCATTTTCTAAACTCGCTCTCTGACTTTGCCTTTCAAAATCATTGGAGTCAGCACAAACAACATCAAGACCGCTGCCATCGCCGAGGCGGCAGGTAGATTGCGATCCGAAAAATTCCGTTGGGCAATTTTATTTCCGATCATTTGTCCATCGGTGCCGCCGACCAAATCAGGCACCACGTATGAGCCTAACATCGGAATAAAAACGATGAGCACCGCGGTGGTGATGCCTTTCCGGATGCCGGGCAAAAACACATCGCGCACGGCCCGCAAAGAACCTGCGCCCAAATCCCGCGCCGCATCTAACAATTTGAAATCAAATTTTTCCGCCGCCGCATAGAGGGGTAAAATCGCAAATGGCAAGTAGTTGTAAAAACTGACCAAAACGACCGCTCCAGAATTGAAAAGTAATGAGTCATTTTCGCCTAACAGATTGATTGCGCGGAGTCCCCGAGCCAGTGCTCCTTCCGAGTGTAGAATTTGATTCCAAGCAAAAACGCGAATCAAAAAGTTCGTCCAAAACGGCACAATAATCAGCAAAAGAATGAACATCCGCCAGCGGGGCGTTGCGCGGGCGATGAACCACGCGCAAGGCAGCGCAATAACCAAGCACATCACGGTGACCAAGACGCTGATCCACAGCGTGCGCCAGAGCAGAATGTGCGTGCTTCTATCCGTTAGAAAATGAAATTGCTCCAGCGTCCAATCTTTTCCGATGCCTCCTGCAAGATCGGTGGTGCGAAAAGCAATCGCAAAGACGATGAGCGTGGGAACGCACACAAAGAGCATCAGCCAACCGAAACTCGGCAGGGTGATCCAAAGTTCTTTGCGCGATTTTTTCACCAATAGGAAATTGTGCTATGCAAGTGATGGAACGGCGACATCGGGCTCGACATCGGCGGCGTAGTCCACGCCATCGAGGCCAAAGCCAAAGAGTCTAAGAAAACTTTTCTGATAGCCATCGAGATCGCCGAGTTCAGGTAAATTTTCGGTATTCACGGAGTCCCATCGCTCGCTGAGCAATGCTTGAAGAGCTGGAGCCATTTCCCAATCATCCACGCGGATGCGGCCTGCCTCATCTGGCTGCGGCGCGCCATTGCATAAACGCTCACGGAATAATCGATCCATTTGCTCGATGGTATCTTCGTGCGTGCCTTCCGGCTTCATCGCGCGGTAGAGCAGTGAAATGTAGAGCGGCACCACGGGAATCGCCGAGCTGGCTTGGGTGACTAACGCTTTGTTCACCGAGACCCACGCCTTGCCACCGATGGCGACAAGTTTTTGATCTAACGCATGCTGGGCGCGTTCCAAATCTTCTTTGGCTTTGCCGATGGTGCCATTTTTATAAATTGGCCAAGTGACTTCTGGGCCGATGTAAGAATAGGCCACGGTCCACGCGCCTTGTGCAACAACTCCGGCTTCTAACAGCGCCTCGATCCACCATTCCCAATCTTGGCCGCCCATCACGGCAACGGTTTGCGCGATGTCATCGCCTTGGGCAGCTTCTAATGTCACTTCATTGACCTCGCCAGTGGAGGTGTTGAGATTTTTATTCGTGTAACTCGCGCCGATTGGCTTGAGCACGGATTTGAAAACTTCGCCCGTTTTGGGGTCCGCACGGCGAGGGGAGGCGAGGCTGTAAACAATCGCATCCACTTGGCCGAGGTCTTCGCGAATGGCGGCGATGACTTGCTGCTTAAGCTCATCGGAAAACGCATCGCCATTGAGCGAACGCGCGTAGAGTCCGGCGGCCTTTGCCTCATGTTCAAAAGCGGCGGAATTATACCAGCCCGCGGTGGCTGTGCGTCCATTTTCGCTACCGCGCTCGAAAAACACTCCCAGAGTGGCGGCGTTGCAGCCAAATGCGGCCGCAATGCGCGATGATAATCCGTAGCCAGTGGATGAGCCGATCACTAACACTTTTTGCGGGCCATTGGCAATCGGGCCTCGCGAGCGAACGACTTCAATTTGTTCAGCAACGTGCTTGGCGCAGCCGATCGGATGCGCGGTGGTGCAGATAAATCCGCGGATTTTGGGTGCAATGACCATAGGCAGCGATGCTACCGGCAGCGGGTGTGCTGGCAATCATTTTTCACCAAGCCAGGCACCTGCGGATAAACTCGAAAACATGACTTGAATCTCGATGACGAGAGGCAAATAGTCGATGGACTGCGCGGCATGAATCATCGCAAAGTTGCACCATTTTTTCTCACCTTATGAAATTAGAAACTCAATGCCTCCATTCAGGCTATCAGGCTGATCCGACGACGCTCTCCTGTGGCGTGCCGATTTATCGCACCGCTGCCTATCAGTTTAAAAATACCGAGCACGCGGCCAATTTATTTGCCCTGCGCGAATTGGGAAATATCTACACGCGCTTGATGAACCCGACGCATGACGTGCTCGAACAACGCGTCGCCGCGATGGAAGGCGGCGCCGCGGGCTTGGCCATCGCCTCGGGCACATCGGCGATTTTTTACTCAATCATCAATCTCGCACAAGTCGGCGATAACATCGTTTCCGCGAGAAATCTTTACGGTGGGACTTACACGCAGTTCAAAGACATCTTGCCCGCGCTTGGGATTGAGGTGCGTTTTGTAGATTCCAACGATCCGGCGAATTTTGCGGCAGCGGTGGATGAGAAGACACGCGCGTTTTTTTGTGAAACGGTCTCCAATCCCGCCCTCGAAATTGCGGATTTGGAAAAAATCGCTGAGATCGCCCATCAGCATGGCTTGCCGTTGTTAGTCGATGCGACTTTCTCGACGCCGTATCTTGTTCGTCCGATCGAGCATGGCGCGGATGTGGTGATTCATTCGCTCACCAAGTGGCTCGGCGGGCATGGAACCGGCATCGGCGGGATTGTGATTGATTCTGGGAAATTTAATTGGGCTGCGGGCAAGCATCCACTTTTTGATCAACCAGATCCATCGTATCATGGGCTGCGTTGGGGCCACGATTTGCCAGCGCCACTCGCGCCGTTGGCCTACATTTTGCGGATGCGCACTGGCCCGCTGCGGAATCTTGGCGCATGCCTTTCTCCTGATAATGCCTGGATCGCCATGCAAGGAATCGAAACCTTGCCACTGCGCATGCAACGCCATTGTGAAAATGCCTTGGCGGTTGCCAAATATTTGAAGGCGCATCCCGCCGTCGAGTGGGTTCGTTTCCCTGGGTTGGCTGGCGATCCACAAGCTGATCTGAATGAAAAATATCTGCGCGGCCTCGGCGGCTCGATGGTCGTCTTCGGCATCCGCGGCGGTGCAAAAGCAGGTGCGACTTTCATCGATTCACTCAAGCTGATCAAGCACCTCGCAAACGTCGGCGATGCCAGATCTCTCGCCATTCATCCGGCGACGACGACTCACTCGCAGCTCAATTCCGAGCAGTTACTTGCAGCCGGAATTCCACCCGAGTTGGTCCGCCTCTCCATCGGCATTGAGCACATCGATGACATCATCGATGATCTCGCACAAGCGATCGCTGCGGCCACTGTTTAAATTCGTTCTAACAAAATCTATCCCAAGACCATGGACGCTCGCGCCACTATCTATCAGAAAATAGAATCCGCCACCACCGCTCTCAAGGCGAAGGCAGACTATCCGACGTATGATCCGGCAATGTTGCTCTCTGCCAAACGCTTAGCCGGCGACGACGCGTGGGAAATTTTTTCGCGAAATTTTTCAGCAGTCAATGGACGCCCGATGGATTCGATCGATGTGCTCATCGCATTTTTGCAATCGACTGGCCAGCTCGTTGGTTATTGCGATCCAGCGTTGTTCGAGGCGGTAGGTGCGAAGTTGGCGGCTGCCGGGCTCACCGTAGATACGAGTTTTGAGCGCGATCAAATCGACCGCTATCAGTTCGGCATCACGCGAGCTACGGGCGCGATCGCGGAGTCCGGCACGCTCATTTTGGATGATCATCACACCAGCTCACGGCTCGCCGCGCTTGCGCCTTGGGTCCACATTGGCCTGTTGCGCCGGGATGAAATTCACCGCACGATTCCAGAGGCCATCGCCGCGCTTGGCGAAAGTCCGAATATCATTTGGGCCACGGGCCCGTCCAAGACCGCCGATGT
This sequence comes from Verrucomicrobiota bacterium, assembly GCA_004294095.1. Lineage (GTDB taxonomy): Bacteria > Verrucomicrobiota > Verrucomicrobiia > Verrucomicrobiales > Akkermansiaceae > Luteolibacter. Next base: position 30,577 of record RDZR01000038.1, on the reverse strand, counting down.
CGAGGGCATTTTAATCGAAGGAGTTCATGGTCCAGGCGAGCAAATCGCGCTGCTTTTTTAAAAATGATATGGGTTGATTCCACTTGCGCCGCCCAAATCTCAAGCCTATCTCCAATCATGAAATTCATTTTGGGCGCGCTGCTGGCATTTACCTGCTTTTTTGCAGCTGCGTGCGATTCTTCCGACGATGATTTCAAGCTGGAAACAAGGCCGCTCGCGGTGCGTGATGCAGCACCCAAGTTGCATGCCACCAGCGATCAACGCTTCCGTGATGCCAAGCCGAGTCCGGTAACCGCCACCACGCCTGATGGCTGGTTGGAATTGCCCGCCAGCCAGTTCCGCCTGCTCAATTATCGCTTTGGGGAATCCGGTCTTGGTGAAGTTTGGGTTTCTCTTTCTAGCGGCTCGCTGCTGGAAAACGTCAACCGCTGGTTGGGCCAGTTTGAACTCGATCCTTTGACTGCTGAGCAACTCGCCAAACTTCCCACGATGACCGTGGCCGAACACAACGCCAGTTGGGTCGAAGCCAGCGGGAATTATGCATCTGGTATGGGCCAGGAGCCGAAGCCGGGCTATTCGCTGGCCGGAGTTGTCGTGCCTTTGCCTGAGCAAATTCTCACCGTGAAAATGGTGGGGCCGTCTGCTGAGGTTGAGAAAGCTATGCCTGCACTTCGTAATTATCTAAGCACGGTGCGCGTTATCCCCTGATCGCCTAACTTCATGGATAGTTCCGAAATTTCACCATCCCCAGAGCGTGCCAAGACTCAGCCGAGCATTGGTAAAAAAATCTTTGATTTCCTCTCCGGATTTCATCTCGCCACCGCACTTTTACTGATTCTTGGCCTGCTTACATGGTTGGCCACTTTGGAGCAGATCGATCAAGGTCTCTACGCCACGCTCAATAAGTATTTTAATTGGAAATCCGTCATTATCGTGCCGGAAATTAAAGGTAAAATGGTGCCATTGCCTTTACTCAGCGGCTACTGGGTGGGTGCGATTTTGCTGGTGAATCTCATTCTGGGAGGGGTCATCCGCATCCGCAAAGGTTGGAAACACGCTGGAAATTTGATTTCACACTTTGGCATCATTTTCATGCTCATCGCCGGCGGGGTGGCGCATCACTTTGAACAACGTGGCAACATGGCCATTGGCGAAGGCGAAGCCAGCAACGCCGCAGAAGACTACTTTGAATTCGTCGTCGAAGTCTCAGAAATCAAAGAAGGCAAGCCGGAATCCATTCAAGTCATTCGTGGGAATTATCTAACCGATTTGAACGATGGGAAATCGCGCACGTTTCCGTTAGGCGATGTGCCATTCCAGATCGAGATCGGCGGTTACTTGAAAAATGCGGTGCCAGTTTCCGAAGTCGAGCGCGCTCCGGATCGCAAGCAACCGATCGCAGATGGTTATTATTTGATGGAGAAAAAAGGCGAGGTGAACGCTGAGAATAACATGGCAGCGTGTTATGTGCGCATCGTGCAAAAGGACGGCAGCAAATCGCCGCTGTTCATTCTCGCGGGTGCAAGTTTTCATCCGTTTACCTACGTGCAAGATGGCCGCACCTTCACGCTTGATATGCGCAAACGCCTATGGCCGATGCCATTCACGTTGCGCTTGGATGAATTCACCGCTGACTTTCATCCGGGCACGATGAAGCCTGAAAAATTTGTGAGCGAAGTCACCCGCATCGAAAATCAACACGAAGCAAAAGTGACCATCCAGATGAATGAACCGATGCGCTACGAAGGGCTCACCTTTTTCCAAGCAAGCTACGGACCACCCGGCGCTGGCCCCGGCCAATCGATGTATTCGGTCTTTGAGGTGGTGAAAAATCCAGCCGATCAATGGCCGAAATACAGCCTCTACATTGTCGCCTTTGGCATGGCGGTGACCTTTCTAACAAAACTTGGGTTGTATCTCAACTCATCCATCCACAAATCCAGACATGTCCCGTAAATCGTTCAGACTAGGCCGCTGGTTTGCTGCACTTCTTGCATTCTCATGCATGGTCGCGCTTCTCTATCAGTTAGTTTATGACAATCGTCCCAAGGGCGACGTTCGCACCGTGGAAAATTACACGCCGTGGGAACCCGAGACGCTGAAAATTGCGGAAACCATTCCGATCCAAAGCGGTGGTAGAGTGAAACCATTGTCCACTGAAGCTGGCTTTCAGATGCTCGAATTGCACGGCGCTAGAGCCATGAAACTCATCGGCAAAGACGGCCGTGAAATTAAAATTGGCCCTCTCGAATGGATGTTGGATGCTCTTTTCCGTCCACATTTGGCGGTGCACCAGCCGACATTCCGCGTGGACAACTCGGATGCGCTCAACGCCATCGGCGTCAAATCTCGCAGCAAGCGAGATCGCTATTCCTACGCAGATTTGGAAAAAGGCCGAGAAAAACTCGTTGAGCTCGCACAAACTTACGAGCCGATTGAGACTAAAAAGCGCGATCCTGTGCAATCGCAGATCGTCGATCTCGCCTACAAAATGCGTGCCTACGAAAGCCTGCTTGGCTACTTCGGCTTTGCTCGATTTCCCATCGTGCTCCACGGATCTGGCGTTGGAAATGAACCAGATAAAACGACGGATTTTTCCGCGGTCATGGCCACCGCGCCGATCTTGCGGGAGCAAATCAAAAAAAGCCAGCATGCAGGAAGTCCGTTGGTGCCGCGCCTGCAAAAATTGTTAGAGCAAATGCTTGATGGTGCGAATTTCGCGAAGTTTGGATTATTTTCGATTCCGCCGTTCGAGCCAAAAGAACGGATCTGGCAAAGCGCTGGCAACGTCATCATGAATGTGATGACTGCGGAAACCGGCCACACGGATCAGGCAATCAAGATTATCCATCAGTTAGAAAAAACTGCTCGCTCGCAAGACATCAGCGAAGCTGCATTCCGCAAAGAATTGGCAGCACTGCGGGATGATTTGAAACAACGCGCCGAAGCTCGGGGCGAGTATCGTTTCGTGCCAATCGAGGCAGCCTACTATGAGATCAATTGGTTTCTCTACGCACTCGTTTTTTTCCTGTTAGGAACGATCTCGGCCTTCGCCATGTGGACGTGCGGGAGAACGCGCTTGGGCAACGTCATGGCCTACGCCACGGGAGGATTGACGTTGCTTGGAGTTGGCTACTGCATCGTCGCGATCGTGAAACGCTGCATCATCATGCAACGCCCGCCGGTGGGAAATTTGTATGATACGATTATTTTCATCGCCACCACAGCCATCCTCTTCGCATTCATCGTCGAGTGGCTCACGCGCCAGCGTTTCGCTTTGGGCATTGCGCCTGTGATCGGTGCATTTTTAATCGTCCTCGCGCGCCGCTATGAGTTGGGCGATGCCAAGGACCACATGGATCCGCTCGTTGCCGTGTTAGATTCTAACTACTGGCTGACCACGCACGTCATCACCATCACACTTGGCTATTCCGCGGGACTACTGAGCGCCTTTTTAGCAGCATCCTACATTCTGATACGCGGCCTTCGTCTGATAGATAATGAGCAAGCAATCCGGCGTGGTCTGACTCGTGCTGTTTATGGAACGATCTGCCTCACATTATTTCTCTCACTGGTTGGCACGGTGCTCGGTGGCATCTGGGCCAACGATTCGTGGGGCAGATTTTGGGGCTGGGATCCTAAAGAAAATGGGGCATTGATGATTGTCATTTGGACACTGGCGATTTTGCACGCCCGCTTAGGTGGCATCATCAAAGAGTGGGGGATTCACCTCGCCGCCGTTTTCACCGCGGTGATTGTGGTCTTCTCATGGTGGCATGTGAATTTCCTCGGCGTGGGACTTCACAATTATGGATTCACCGCAGGTAAGGATGCGATCTGGTGGTTCTACGGCATCATCGGACTTTTCCTCGTTTACGGCTTTATCGCGTGGGGCATGGATGTTTCGAGGAAATCAAAACCTCGCGTTCAGTCGTCCCATGAAGCTGATGAAGCGATCCGCATTCCTTCGTGAAACTGTATGGATTTTTCTTTTCATTGATCAAAGCTCGGCGGTTTTCATAACTCTCTGTGATCTCCTGAGCCCGGGGAGCTCCGCCAGTTCAATTTTCGATGGTCACACTGCGTAATGGCCCATAAAACCAGCGGCCACCTAACATGGTGCGCATTCTCAGGAACCACTGGTCGCCTCGAAGTAGCGGCTTGCCAGCAGTTTGACTGTTGAAAATAAATGGCAGCCCAGCCGGCGGGTCACGATGGTAACGTGACACTACGGGCGAATCGCAATTGGTTACTTGAATTTGGTCAACAAAAATTCCGGTAGGGAGCGATGGATGATCTGCTTGTGTGTAGATTGCCCCACCGCTCCTGTATAAACGAAAGCGAAGCAGCAACGGATTGCGGCTAGGCGGCAAGGCTTGATCAAATGTAAAAGTGCCTGAACCAGGTTGGTTGTTAGAAATGCCGGAGATGACTGGGCCAAGTGCTTGCCAAGTCCCGCCTTGGTTGTCGGAATACTCAATAGCGAGGTGGCTCGTCGTTGTCATATATCCACGGCGATACTGGAACCGGAATCTTGGGCTCTGTCCGGTAAAAATTTCGCGGTTGATCATAAAAATTTCCTCTCTAACTCCACGAGAGATCGAATCGTAAAGTGAACCAAAAGTGAGACGGAATGATCGAATTCCAGCAAAGTTTGAGTAGCCGGGGTAAGCGCCGGCAGCGGGAATCAATGCGTAATTCGGCGAGGTCAGATCAATGATTTGCGCCGTCGAGGGGTTTTCTGCGTTTTCAACCCATGTCGCTGGCTCGGTTTCTAAGGCCATGATATCAACTGCTTCCGCGTCCACCGGGCGAACCCATTGGTAAGGGGTATCAGCTCGGAGTGATGCCGTTCTGGATCCGCGAAGCGTTTGATTTGCAGTGATGATTGAGGGGTTGATCAATGTCACCTCATATTGGTAATTTGGAGGAATGCCAGGTCCGCTCATGCCGGTGATCGAGACTTGATAGGTAACGTCTTGGCTGATGTCGGTCTCAGCGGTGGCTGCGTCAACTTCCCAGATGAGCGCAGGTTCCGCGTAAGAACTATTGCGATTGACATTGATGATCGGCACTGATGTTCCATCTAGGCGATTCATGGTGACGGTGGCATTGGTAAAAACGGCCCCACTCCGGCTGGCTGACCAGAACCGCGTGTTGAGCGGCGCGGGGAAAAAACCAGCGTTTGGATAACAAATGAAGTTTATTGGAACGTTCGTCGCGGATTCACCAGCGTTTTGCACGACATAGAGCACGTTGGTGGCAAGCATCGATAACCCGGAACCCGGCTGATCGCCGCTGCCATAATCAGTCGATCGTGCGCGCAAGTTAAGCCTGCGGTGGCCCACGAATTTGTTCCAAGCGGAGGTGGTGGCATCTTTGGGTAAATTTTCCACCATGTATTGAGTGATGGCTCCTGGGCCATAGAGGCCCACGCCTAAGCTTCCTCGCAGGGCACCATTCCATGCAGCGGCCGACCAGCCAACTAGATCTGGGCTTGGATCGTGGGACATGGCAGGATTTTGGCCAGTGGCTGAGTTGTGATTTCTTGCCAGCATCAAGGCCATTTTCTGCGCTGCGCTTTGTTTGGTTTCCGTTGGACTCGGCTGGTGCGCGTCGGTTGCATCGATTCTTACCGTAGCCCCAGAATTGACGCGTGCATTTGCTGGAACTCCAGCCATCGCCCGAAAATAATTAAGGCGGCGCTCAATATCCACGCTAAATGCAGAGCTGACTGTGCCTGGATTACCGGTGTAATTTCCGGTCCAATCAATGCGGTTCTCATACCCTTCGGATGCTAAATAAACCGTGTGCCAGAAAGCCATCACTTGGTTGCGGCTTTGGGTGTTCACGTTAAATCCTAAGCTAGCAACAGTTTGTCCGGGGATAGGCGCAACTCCCGCTTGCCAGGCCGACAATAAAGGGCTGGCCATGATTGTAAAAAAATAGGTGAAGCCTATCACTTTCATGGATTTAACGGATTACCCTCTGCACATATTTCTAAAAAACAAGGTGTAAAATTTTTTCTTTTTGTGTGACGGCAGCACCCGCTAAAGCATACTACCTTGATCGCTGTGGGGCATTTGGTTCTACTCTGGGCGTAAGAGGGGCACTGCGCAGGCGCAAATGTATTTCGTGAGCTTCGGCATTTCCCTCGTGGGAACCTTGTCCCGCGTGGTCGAACCTTGTGGACGACTCCCAACCGCTGCCTTAGAGATCTACCTGCTAACCTCCAAGCTCTCTGACGAGCTTCTTTCTACACGCAGAGCCAGTTCGGAAGAAAATGAGTGGCATAAAAAAGTTGCTTTTAATGTCCATTTGTGTGAGAAATACCGTCATGCGAAATAGCAGTTGGTTTGGCCTTAAAACGACGTTTTTTTGGTGAGATTTTTAACGACCTGCAATGCGCCCGACGGATTCACCTCGCAGCTATCATTTCTCGTATTTTCAAAAAGTTCTAAGTCCCGAAATAACACTATGAAATCAATCGTGGATTTTTGCATTGCTTCGATCATGCTGCTTACAACCATTAAGGCAGCGACGATAATCGGCTCATTCAACCCATCCCAGCCTGGACTTGAATCAATCGATTTAACATCAGAGGGCAGCCTCAATTGGGCAACGCTCGAGATTAGAGGATTTGCCAACACCAAAGCTGGAGGATCTGACGCATTTTCTAACATTGCTTTGGTTAGAGCACCTGGAGGTGCGAGGTCCAGCTTATGGACTGGCATTGATGCCTCGACTTTGATGTCATGGACTGATGGGTCGCCCACAGTGGCCGCCTCGGGATACCGCAATTTTGCTTTTTCTTTTGGATGGGATCTCGTTGGAGCGGGAATCTCGTTTGATTACACCTTAGAAGCACCCGTCGTCAATATGACGATCTATCTGATCGATTTCGACGGATGGGATAGACCAATACGTCCCAACCCATATCGAGTATGGGACCCCCGATGGGCAGTTTGGGAATCCCAGTGGGCACCTTGGGGTAACAATACCAACCTTTTCACGGCCAGTCTTAGTTCTGGTGCTACATTTTCTCAAATAGTCACCCTCACAGATGGATTTGATTCGGATCACGGCAAGGGTTGGTTTGATCTGACCGTGTCGGGAAGCGTAGGTGATGTAATCACCATTTCACACATATTGGACAAAGATGATCGCCGACCAGGAACCAATGTTGGAATCCAAGCAGTGACGGTGAGAGCTGTTCCTGAACCGGGGACAACTTTCCTCGGTTTAATCTCATTCTGCCTGACAATGCGCCGTCGCAGAAGCATCTAGTCGCCTTGTGCAGTCGAAATTTGTATTGCTCCTGCTTCCAATATGTAATTTTAAGCGTTGATCCAAATGTTGGCATTTCGTATTCCCGACGATTAGCCAAAGAATTGGATGCTTTGAATTGCAGATTTTGAATCGCGAATCCGCAGTTGGGGGGCGTATGGGGTGAGGAAGTGGGTTAGGTTACGGCAGATGAGGCGGCTTGAGTCATCTGGATGAGATGGGGCGTTCACTCAGCAAAGCGACTGAAACGGTAGGAACATCCGTAGTGACTGCTCATCAACGCGGATGAATCCGTATTTAGCGTAAAAGGCGACCAACGCCTCGTCGGTGGGATCGACAACCAAACCGACGCCGCCGATACCGCGCATCGAACTTGCGGCGATTTCACGGGCCGTAGCAAGAAGCAGCCTGGCGATCCCTCGTCCCTGCCAATTCTCCGCCACTGCCAGTCGGCCGAGCAGCACGATCGGAAGCGGCATGGTAGGGAGCTCTTTGGCTGCACTGGGCCAATTGGCGGCTTTCGCCAGCGTGCTGGTCAGGGTGAAATATCCGAGAATAGGCTTTGGTTCGCGGTCGATTCGCTCGACCATCACGCGGGTGATGCTTACGCCCTTGGTGAGGTGTCCTTTTGCGGTTTCACGCAGATAAAGGTCCAAGGATTCACTGCCGCAGCGAAATCCCTTCCGGTCGTGACTATCTGCCAACAGTTCAAGATCGAATTCGGACATGAGCGGCGAGATCCTTGGCTGCTTTTTTTGCGGCCGCGTTGATTGAAGGAGGATTGATGAGTAAGCGTTGGATTTTCTCCGAGGCCTCGACGCTCATCGTCCAATACTTCTCCTCCTCAAGAACGCGCTCTGCCTCCCGAGAAACCACTTCTAGCACGAAGGCGGCCACGGACTGGCCACGGATCGCCGAGGCTTCCTTGAGCCGCTTGGCCGTGCTTTCAGGGAAACGAGGGTTCACGCGGACCACTTTGCCGCTGCTTTTATTACCAGGCGGTTTCATGTGGAGATGATGCCGCCATGATGGCAGCGATCAATCATAAAATGACACCGTTTTGACACCATTGATTAAATCGAATGCGCGACGAGCTTAATGCTGTAGCCGAGCAATACACCGTTCGATGTGCCTAACAGCGAAGGCGCTGAAGAAGCTATCAGCTCTGGAGCCCGCGCAGGGCTCCGCGTATGAGTGATTCTGTGGTGGCAGTGGGTTCGGCTTCTAGCACTCCTCGGACGGCCTTGCGGGCATCGACTTGTTTGTAACCGAGGGCGATTAGTGCGAGCTCGGCATCGGCGGCAGAAGGGGTGACTTGGCCAGCGGCGGCGTCTTGCCACGTATCCGTTACGCCGACTTTATCTTTCAATTCGAGCACGATGCGCTCTGCGGTTTTTTTCCCAAGACCTTTGATGCGAGAAAGCTCTGCGATGTCGCGCGCGACGACGGCTAGTTTAAATCTGGAAACGGGCATGCCACTCAACACGGCCATCGCAATCGATGGGCCGATGCCGCTGACCCGATCGATCAACATCAAAAAAACATCGCGCTCTTCTTCCGAGGCAAAGCCGTAAAGCGTGTGCGCCGTTTCGCGAATGTGCAGATGCGTGCGAAGATCCACGGTGATGCCGATCGAGGCATGCAGGCGATCAAACGTGGATAGCGGGACGTGCACTTCGTATCCCACGCCGTGCACATCCACGATCAAGCGGTTCGGATAGGCCTCGATGACCTGACCTTTCAAACGAGCGATCATCGCGGCTCCGAAAAATGGGTTAGAAAGTCACGCGAGTGCGGCCACCGCCGCTGAGGACTTTGACGCGATCGCCGATGCTAAACTGCTCGTTGGGAGAAATTTCTTGGACGACGGCGACCGAGCCACCTCTTTCGAGACGGAAGATGATTTCTTCGCCTTTGCGGCTGCTCATGGATTGTTGGGCATTCGAGCCGACGGCACCGCCGAGCAATGCCCCACCAATCGCGCCAGCGGTATTGGCGGTGCGTCCACTGCCGATGTTGCTGCCGAGAGCGCCGCCTGCGAGGCCGCCGAGCAAGGTGCCGCCTTGCGAGCCGCCTTCAATTTTCACCGGACGGATCGCGGTGATTCTGCCGAAGGAAACCGACTGCGCTTGGCCTGCTTCTGAACGCGAGACGACATCGCCCGTAAGCGAGTCTTGGGCGCAAGATGCCAATAGAAATGAAGCGGCTAAAGTAGCTGCAAGACTGGTGATTTTCATGATGGTGATTGGGTTGGATTGCTGGTGTCGCGAACGAATCGGCATATGATATCGATTCATTCCATCCCGCTTCTTTATGTGATTGGCCTATGGCTGGCAACTTGATTTGTAAAATTTTTTCTAAGATTTTTGCGATTTTCGCGTTGTGTTGATGATGAAACATGCAGGCATTATTCTGACCATTTTTACCGCACGCCTCGCGGCAGAAACAGTGATCGAGCCGATGGTCGTCACGGCGAGTCGCATCGAGCAGGAGTCTCAGAGGACTCCATACTCGGTGCGGGAAAGTAATGCCTCAATCTTTCAGGAAAGCCAGCGCCGTAGCTTGCCGGAATCGTTGCTTTATGTGCCGGGCGTTCTGGTGCAGAAAACCACTCACGGCCACGGCTCGCCATTCATTCGCGGGTTTACCGGCCGACAAAATCTTCTGTTAGTCGATGGTGTGCGCATCAATAATTCGACGTTTCGCAGCGGGCCAATCCAGTATTGGAATACGATTGATCTGTTAGCCGTCGAGCGCACCGAGCTTATCTTGAGCCAAGGCTCGGTGCTTTACGGGCCGGATGCGATTGGTGGCACACTCAATGCGTTGACCAAGGGGTCGCAATTTTTTTTGAAGCCGGAAGGAAAATTTTTCAATGAAGGAGCTCTCTACTATGAAGCGCGTAGCAATGGCCAAGGTTCGCACGTTGCACGACTAGAATTGGATGCGGGCGTGGGCGAGTCATTCGGTATTTTTCTGGGTCTATCGGCAAAAAATTTTGGGGACATCGATGCTCCCCGGATCGGCCGGATGAAGGGCACCGGCTATGATGAATCTGCATTCGATTTGAAAATCGATTGGGCAGTGACGCCCGACATGCAGCTCACACTCGCCCATCAACAAGTCGATCAAGACGGCATCTCGCGCTGGCATCGCACGACGGCTAATTCTGGCTGGAAAGATGGCTCCCACGTCACGACGCCGGGCTTGTGGAATCGCGATGACTTCGATCAGGAGCGCGCATTGACGTATTTGAAAATCAAAGGAGAAAACCCACACGCCGAAGCCATGGTGGATCGTTGGACGGCGACTCTTTCATGGCAAAAAACTGCGGATTCTGAAAGCATCGATCGCCGCCCAGCGCGAGCGGAGACGGCCAATGACGCGTTGCAAAAATCTAACATCGATTTGAGCACGATCGGCTTTGATCTATCGCTTGAATCAGACTTTGGCGAGGTGACTGCGGTGTATGGCATCGATTTTTACGACGATCGAGTTGATGCCTCGGGCCATCGATCCAATGCGATGGGTGGGCCGAAAAACGAATCGCTGCCGATCGCGGATGACTCGAACTATCAGTTAGGCGGCATTTTTGGACAAACGATCTGGCGGCCAAGCGAGGATTGGGAAGTGACCGCCGGTGTGCGCTACACGCATGCCGAAGCCAGCCTTGGCCGCTATGTGGATGCCGCGGGAATTGAGCAGAGAAATACAACGGATGCGTGGGACTCGTGGGTCGGTTCCATCCGCGCGCTCTATGCGATCGATGCATCTTGGACGGTTTTTGGCGGCATTTCTCAGGCATTTCGTGCGCCGAATTTAGTCGATCTATCAGGCAATGCCGTTTCCAGAGCGGGCGCAATCACGCTCGGAAATATCGATCTCGATCCCGAGACGTATCTCACATGGGAAATGGGAATCAAATATGCTTCCGATACGATTAAATGCAATCTCTCCATTTTCCACAGCGTGGCTGAAGGCGTGATCCAATCCATTTTCACCGATGGCACGCTCAAGACCAGCACCGCAACTAACAGCGCTGATGGCTATGTGCACGGCATCGAGTGGGATGGCTCATGGCAATTTCACCCGCAGTGGCAAGTCTCCGCCTTCGCTGCATGGCAAGATGGTGAGAGCGATGCGCCAGCGTTCATTGGCGGGCCGATGGTGACGCGCTCCAACGCGCGATTGCTGCCGCTTTCCGGATCGATCGCCCTGCGTTGGGCGCATCCGAGCGATCGTTTATGGATCGAGGGGCGCGTGCTTGCTGCCGCCAAAGAAGATCGCACCGATCCGTTAGATCAGGCGGCAGATTCTCAACGCATTCCGACGAATGGCACACCGGGCTACGTCACTGCCTCGCTCCGTGCAGGGTGGAAAATGGGTGAAAATATTGAGGCCGTCGCCGGTATTGAAAACATCAACAACCAGAGCTACCGCATTCATGGCTCTGGCCAAAATGAACCCGGCATCCATGGCATTTTCAACATTCGCATGGCGTGGTGAGCAGCGGCTCATACGAACGCTGGCGTTGGTGAAAAAGGACTGTCTCGCGGAAGCCGATCTGGCGCGCGAGATCGGCGGCTTGCGCAAAATCCCGCGCGACGTGCGATGGGTCGTGAGCATCTGAGGAAATAACGATGGGAATGCCAGCGGAGCAGGCGAGTTCAAGAAATCTCGGCGCAGGATACATTTCCGCGCATGGTTTATGAAGGCCGGCGGTGTTGATTTCGATTGCGCAACCTGCGGCGGCAATCGCATCGATGGCGGGCTCGTAAAATCGATCGAGATCACCCGGCGGCAGATGCGTGAATTTTTTGATCAAATCCGGATGGCCTAACAAATCGAACAAGCCGCTCATCGCCATTTCAGCATAGCTGTGCCAATACCTTTTCCAAACGTCCTCGACATCCGCTTGCGCCCAGCGGCCGAGCCATTTTGGATCATCAAAGTTCCAGTCTTCCAAGTAGTGCACCGAGCCTATCAGATAGTCCCACTCGGCGTGAGCGGCCAATTTTTCGATCCATGGCTCGCAGTGCGGCAACCAATCGCACTCATAGCCCGCGCGGATGGGGATGCGGCCAGCAGCGTGGCTGCGGGCTTGAGCAATCCACTCGAGATATGTCGGAACATCTGCTAACTTCATGCGCCAATCATCGAAAGGTTCTGGGCAAACCGGCGCGTGATCCGAAATGCCGTATTCGCTGAGATTTGCGGCGATCGCGGCATCGACAAATGCTTGCGGAGTGCCTTGGGCATGGTGGCAAAGTGGCGTGTGAGTGTGGTAATCGGCAGGCACGTCGAGATTTAACAAGGAAAGCGGTTGAACGAACAGAAAATATCAGCTTGCATCATGGGCGCGCGCCCATCGCTTGATCATGTCTGAAATTTCTACCCATCCTGAATCTGCTAACCGTGTGACTCGTCACTTGTTAGAGCAGCTCCGCCGTCATCCAAAGCGGGTTGTTTTTACCGAGGGAGAAGACGTGCGTGTCATTGAGGCGGCAGCGCGGCTGGTGGCTGAGGAAGCGGTGGCACCAATTTTGTTAGGAAATAGGGATCAGATTCGTGCGTTGGCAGCTGAGCATGGAATTTCTTTGAAATTCGTGCACTTGATCGATCCGCCGGTATCGACGGATTTCGGGTTATTTTGCCAACGAGTCGAAAACATGGCCCGTTACCGCAGCGTGCAATCGGCCAAGGCTGAAGAGCTGGTGGCCAAGCCGCATTATTATGGTGCACTGATGGTGCAGTATGGCCAAGCAGATGCCATCGTCGGCGGAAATCTTGCGCAACCATCCGCGTATTTTCGGGCGCTGATTCACACGATCAAGCCGCTGGCGCATGTGCCGAAAATTTTCGGAGTGAACATTCTAACAGGTTCTCATTTGCCCAACTTGGGGAGTGATGGATTGTTGTTTCTAGCAGATTGTGGATTGATTCCCCAGCCATCGATTGAGGAGTTGGCAAGCATTGCGCTTGAGACGGGAAAACTCGCGCGTCACTTCTTGGGGCAGCGTCCATTGGTGGCGATGTTGAGCCACTCGACAAAAGGCTCCGCGAGCAATGCCGATGCGCAGCGGGTGGCGGCGGCGGCGACTTTGGCCCGCGATCGAGCGGCAGCGGACTTTCTTGAGATCGTCATCGAGGGCGAGATTCAGGCCGATGTGGCACTGGATCCGACCGCCGCGGAGATCATCATGCCAGCTCCAGAAGCGCGGCCGATTGCGGATGTGCTGGTTTTTCCCAACTTGGATGCGGGCCATATTGCGCTGAAGTTGCTCCAACACGTCGCCGGTGCTCAGTGCTATGGTCAATTGATTCTTGGTCTCTCGCGACCTGCCGCACAGGTGCCGCGCACGGCATCGGTCGAGGCGATTTTTGGCACGGCAGCGGCCATCGCGGTGGAGGCGATCAAGTTCCACCAATTGTATCCAGATGGAGAAGTTTGATTGGTTTGTTAGATCATGTCTTCATTGTTATCTGCTTCGGAAATTCGCCTACGCTACGCTTATCATGCGCTGTTAGAAGGAGCTACACTGGCGGTCTCCTCGGGTGAGAAAGTTGGTTTAGTAGGCCGCAATGGATGTGGCAAAACATCGCTGCTAAAAATTCTAACAGGTGAGCAAGCGGCGGATTCTGGAGAAGTTTCCAAACAACGCGGGCTGCGCATCGGCTACCTGCCGCAGGAGTTTGAACTCGATCCAAAGCTCACAGTGATGGAGAACATCGCCGCCGGAGCTGCGGACTTGGTGGCTGCGATCAAGCGCTATGAGCAGGGGGACGGCAGTGCGGCGGAACTTGCTGAGCTGCAGCACTTCATCGAGCATGCGGACGGCTGGAATTTAGAAGCCCGCATCCGCGCCACGGCGACAGCACTCGCCACACCACGGTTAGATTCGATTTGTGAAAATTTGTCTGGTGGTGAGCTGAGGCGCGTGGCTCTTTGCCGCGCGTTAAGTTGCCAGCCGGATCTTCTTTTGTTAGATGAGCCGACCAACCATCTTGATTCGGAATCGATCCGTTGGTTAGAAGACGCGCTGCGTGCGTTTTCTGGGGCGGTGATTTTCGTGACGCACGATCGTTATTTTTTAGACACGATCGCCACTCGGATTATTGAGATTGATCAAGGCCGTGCGTTTTCACATCCCGGCAATTATACGGCTTATCTCGAGTCCAAAGCCGTGCGCCAACAAATCTCGAACCAAACCGAGCGGCGGCGGCAGCGTTTCCTGCGCTCTGAGTTGGAGTGGGTGAGGTCTGGAGTGAAAGCGCGTGGCACGAAATCGCGCAACCGCCTTAACCAATTTTACGAAGTGGAAGGGCTTGCTGCGCCGCCAGAAGAGCGCGAGATGGATTTGCTCATTCCGCCACCGCCCGCGCTTGGAGACCAGGTGGTGGTGTTAGAAAATGCGGGGGTGCAAATTGGCGCGGAGGACGAGCCGCGTTGGTTATTCCGCCATCTTGATTTCATTTTAAGACCTGGGCAATGCACAGGCATCGTTGGCCGAAATGGATCCGGCAAGACGACGCTGCTGAAACTTTGCCTCGGAGAAGTTTCAGCCAGCGAAGGTAAAGCGCTGTTAGGCAAGCGCGTGGTGGTAAATTGCATTGATCAAACGCGCATGCAGTTAGATGGAAATGGATCTTTGTTAGACGAAGTTTCCGGCGGACAGGAGAAAGTGCTTTTTGGCAACCAATGGATCAGCGCGCGGAGTTATTTGCGGCGCTTTCAATTTGATGATCAACGCGTGAATGAACGTGTGGATCTTTTATCCGGCGGTGAGCGCGCAAGATTGATGCTGGCCAAGGTGCTGAAAAATGGGGGGAATCTGTTAGTGTTAGACGAGCCGACGAATGATTTGGATTTACCCTCGTTGCGCATGTTGGAAGATGCTCTAGCAGATTTTGAGGGCAGCGTGCTGGTGGTCTCTCACGATCGATATTTTTTAGATCGTATTTGTGATCAAATCATCGCGTTTGAAGATGATGGGGTGGTGGTGCACGAGGGGAATTATTCCTATTATTTGGAAAAGCGCGTTCAGCGGTTTGCGGCAGCGCGGGCGCATCTAACTGCTAGTTCGCAAGTCCCGAGTAAACGTCCTCCGCAAGCGAACAAACCACGTAAATTTTCCAATCGGGACCGGCAGGCGTTAGACGCGCTTGAGAAGCAAATTGAGGTGCTTGAAGATGGCATCCAACAGCTCGAAGCATCACTTCATCATCCTGATTTTCAAGTGAAGCATTTAGAAAAATTGCCGGAGCATATTCGGCAATTGGAGCAGGAAAAAACGAAGCTGAGCGAACTTTACCAGCGCTGGGAAGCTCTCGAATCCTTGAAAGCAGAGTGTGAAGCTGCTAACAGTTAGAGTGGTTGATTATTTTTGCCGGAACGGACTTTGCTTGGCCAGCTGGCTCATTTCCTCGAAGTCACCGTTTTCACAACTGCGGACGAAGCCCTCGGCGTAGCTTTTGAGTTTATCCCACACTTCGCGGATCTCCTTGGCTTCATCGGTGGTGACGGATTGGTCATTGGCGGCGCGGCTAATTTCGCTGAGCATGTTGGCAAAGTGGCCGATGATTTCCTGCGTGGCCGGCGTGAGGTCCGGAATGCGCTCTCGGGTCACATCCGGATCCTTGACGAAGTGCCCACCGCGCTTGCGGCATAGCCAATCGACAATGCCATTGTCCTCGCTGAGTTCAATAATCTGCAAGAGCCGCGCGAGCGGATTTTTATTGCCACCGTTGAAATCCGTGGGCTGCTCGGCCCATTTATAAACGAGGGATAAAGATACTCCCAGTTCAGCGGCTACGGCCTTGGGGGTTGTCTTTTGCAAAGTTCTTCTCAATACTTCGTAGCTCTCCATACCTTTTTCCTAAACAAAATATGCATGGATGGGAAGCGGACATTCTAGCAACCTTTCGTCATGAAAAAAAATCTTCGGTTTCTCTGCGCTTTTCTAACGGCCATTTTTATGGGTGGCTTGCATGCTGCGACCGCTGCTGAGCAAGCCGCGATTTTCGCTCCGGATGCGAAGTTAGATCGTTTGGCCACGGATATGAAATTCACCGAAGGCCCAGTCTGGCTGCCGGAAAAGCAGATGCTTATTTGGAGCGATATTCCGGCATCCGTGCAAATGCAGTGGACCAAAAATGACGGCGCGAAATTTTTGAGAAATACCGCGCAGAGCAATGGAAATATGTTAGACGATGAGGGACGCTTGGTGAGTTGTCAGCATCAAGGACGTAACTTGGTGCGCTTCGAAGATGATGGCGAAGTCACGGTGCTCATCGATCGCTTCGAGGGCAAAATGCTCAACTCGCCAAATGACCTTGCTTTGCACTCAGACGGCAGCATCTGGTTTACCGATCCGTCTTATGGGCTGGAAGGAAAGCCGAGTGATATCGGCGGACAGTGGGTCTATCGCTTTGAACCAAGCACTGGCAAAATTGATGCCGTGAATCGTAGTTTGGACATGCCAAATGGCATTGCATTTTCGCCGGATCACACGCGGCTTTATATTTCCGATATGGGGACGATTGGTAAGATTCTGATTTATCAAACGCCTGCTGTAGGAGAAATCTGTGCAGAGCCAGTTGGAGAAATTGATGCTGTTAGCGACGGCATGACCGTGGATCAGCAAGGCCGTCTTTTCACCACCACTCAAGATGGGGTGAAGGTTTTTGATTCTAACGGAAAATTTCTAACCGTTTTGGCCATGCCTGAGCGCCCAACCAACGTTTGCTTCGGCGGCGATGATGGCCAGACCTTATTCATCACTGCGGGCAAGTCTCTTTACTCAGTTAGATGCCTCACGCCGGGAGTTATCCATCAGCGCAAGGAGTGATCGTTTTTTCTAACAGATAATCTAACCATGTGGAGATTTTCGCAGAAACGGGAGTGCTAACAGGCTGAAAATACCCAGAGCAATGGCGGCCATTGCTGCAAGATACCATGGCCACGGCCCGAGGTGATCGATCAGGCTTGGGTTGTCCGGTGGGCGCGAAGCGAAGGCAAAATTGGTGCCGAGCAGGCGATTGATCCCCATCGCGCATGCGAGGTAGGCGATCGAGTAGAGCCAGACTTTGCCGACGGTCTTCATGAGTGGCCGTCTTGGCCGCCAACCAGCCACGATCGGCAGGTAAAGCGCAGTAATGACGATCGCGATATGCTGGATGAAAAATGAGAAAAACGCGGGGTGCGGGAAGTTGAGTGAAAGCGCGGGCGTGAGTAAGCCCTGCATGGTTGCCGCGAGCCCCCAAAAATAAGTCATCGCAGCGAGTAGGTCATTTTTTTTCCACAAACTGATGGCAGCTAATAGCGTGGCTACATCGCACAGATGAAATGGCAGCAGATTGTCCAGGCTTCGAGGTGCATCGGCGAGTGACCATGCCGCTAAGTTCGCCGGATACGCCGCAAGTAGGATGCCGATTAGGATCCGCCTCGCCCAAACTTCCGATGAGCCTCCGCGTTTGCCAAGCCAAAGCATGATCAACATCCAGAAGCATCCAGCGGCGATGGCCCAAGCGTGTTCTGCCGAAAAAGGACGAAAAGATTCCATTCAGTTAGACGATGCATTTGGCTGCAAGATGCAAGATGAAAATCAATTTTCCCAAAAAGTTGAATGGGATTTTTATTTCAATTAACTTGCTGCAAATCAAATGATTATAAATAATTTGTCAACTATTTTAAGCTCGTAAAATGAATCGGCGGCATTCTTTTTTCTTGCCTTAAAATCCACGCGATGTTTGGGTGTTTGCTAAGTAATAAATATCTTATGAAAAACCTCATCAAAAAGCTAACAGAAAATTGGATTTTCGGGATTTCAGGCATTCTGTTTATGAGCCAATCTGGGATGGCGCAAATTCCGAATGTGATCCAAGGATTTCCCAACACGACTCAAGTCCCCGGGAAATTGCTTTATCGTAGCCCCAATACCCAAAATCGCATCACCAACATCGGCTACATGAACGGCTGGTTTTACACCAACATGGTCACCGGCGCGGACAACAAAGTGTGGTCGTTTAGCAATAAAAACGATGCATCCACCTTCGGGATCCGGCTCAGCGCGGCCAATGGCGATAGCATTCCCAGCATGACAGATCATGGAAATCACGGACACACATCCGTCCCCCCCTATCTCGGGGGGGTCTTTGGCATGGCGATCAAACGTGTTTCAGACGGGGTGAATGGCTTTTCGGAGACGCTCCCAGATTTTAATGTTTATAACCAAGTGAATAGCGGCCACATACTATACTGGCCTTGGATTCTTCCATTTCATTGGATTCAATATGCAGGCATGAACTCACCGACACCAACTACAATCACGCGGCCAAGTGTTTCCGGGCCACCAAGATCGGTTGATTTGTTTGCTTGGAACTCACTTGCCGAAGATGGAGTAACTGGAAATTCAATCCTTCTCGGGAACCTTCTCTTTATCACCTCAGATGACTCGAAGCTAGGAATTCTCGCCTACGACATCTCGCCTGTCTTCAAAACACCCGCCGAGCGCCCAATTTTGCTCGATAAACTAACAGGCACGTTCGGCGCATATATCGCAGTGCTATTTGAGAATTACATAGTTTTATCAGACCAAGGTGCAGCAAAAGTGGATATCATTGATATAAGCGATCCCACTGATTTGAAACATGTTCGGTCAATCAATACTGCCGGCACGCCAGCACTCCGAGGCGATCAGAATGTCTCCTATGTGCAATGCCAGGACAACTTCATCTTTGCCCAGAGAATGAAGATCGATATGACCACTTTCACTCCGGTTCTAGAATTGGATCAAGTGGGTGATAATCGTCCGGCTGGCTCTGCTGTAGGTCCGATCGATACCAGTCAATACATGATGCCAATTGGTAATTTGCTGATCACCGGTGGCTATAGTTTCGGGCCATCTGACAATCTCGGCGTTTGGGCGCACCAAGCAGCTCCGGATACGACTGGCCCGTATGTCGGCTATCATGTGCCGCGTCCCGGGCAGACCAACTTCCCAGTGGGGGCTCCAGTGAGCATTTTAATTCACGAGACACTGGAGCCGTCCACCATCATCAATGGCATCAGTGTGATCTTGCGCGAGGTTGGCACCACTACACCTATTGATTGTTGGATCAGCTTCTCGCATGACGATATGCTGACCATCACACCCAAGCAATATCTCGCTCTGAATAAAACCTATGAAGTGGTGCTCCCTGCAAACGGCATCAAGGATGCAGCCGGAAATGGCATGCAACCTTATACTTTTACCTTCTCGACGGGCGCTTCGGTTGCCGGCGGAAACGCCTCTCCAGTGCTTTCAAATTTCACGGCCTTACCTTCACCAACGACGGTCGGAACGACGGTCACGCTAAGTGCAACCGCCTCAGATCCTGAAGGAGACCCGTTGCAATACCGCTTCATTTTCGGAGATAGTTCTCCATCCACTAGCTGGACATCCAGCCCTACCGCGACTCGGGCATATACAAGCAATGGCCATTTTAACGCCAAAGTGCAGGTGCGAGACACCAAGCCCGGCGGATCGACTTCGACGGTAACTAAGAGCCTCGTCGTGACCGTCTCGCCCGCGATTGTTGGCACCCGTCCTACCAATTCCTCTACCATCTCACTCAATAATTCTCCAACCTTGGCCAACCGCCGAGTTTGGACCGTGAACCCGGATGCAGACACAGTGACGATCCTTAACGCCGATACGAATGCGAAAATTGCAGAATATGATCTACGTGCGCTGCTAGGTATTGCCACCAGTGCCGATCCCAGAAACGTCGCCGTCGATGCTGCAGGAAATGCGTGGGTGACTTGCCATGATGCAGACCGCATCGCCGTCATCAGCCCTGCTGGGGCGCTTGTCGGATCGATCGCCACTGGCTACGGCAGCGTTCCTTACGGCGTTGCGATGACTCCTGACCGCAGCGTTGCATTTGTCACACTTTTTGGGAGCGGAGTATTAAAACGCTACAATACTTCCACCCGTGCCGAAACCGGCAGCATCAATCTTGGTCCCACCCCTCGCGCCATCGCCATCACTGGCGATGCATCAAGGGTGCTTGTCACAAGATTTACCGCCGCTCTTAACCGTGCTGACGTGTGGGATGTTGCCAACACCACACCACTCACGCTCACCCGCACGATCCCGCTGGTTCGCAACTTTGCAGGTGATACTTCATCCAATGGACGGGGTATTTTGAATCAGCTCGCAGGGATCACCATCTCGCCTGATAATCAATGGGCTTGGATTACTTGCTCTAAGATGAATGACGAGCATGGAACGTTTTTCACCGGCTTGCAAAATACTGAGAACACCGTGCGTGCGGCTATTGCCAGAATCCGTCTCGCAGATAACCAAGAAAATTTTGATCAGATCAATCGCATCGATGTCGATAATAGCGAGTCGCCTACTTCTGTCGTCTTTTCACCCCGAGGCACCTATGCATTCGTAACACTTCAGGGAAATAATGAAATCGCCGTCTTTGATGACATTGCTCTCCGCGCCCAAGACACCAAATCCACCAAGTGGCGCTTTCCCACCGATCTTGCGCCCCAAGGTGCTGTCATGGACATCGAAACAAACAAAATTTTCGTCAATAACTTCATGGCTCGCAACGTCTCCGTGCACAATGTGACCGATTTCCTCGTCAGTGGCGCCCGCACGCCGAGCTCGGTGAAAGTTCCGACGGCGACGACTGAGCGCTTGAGCAGTAATGTGCTCGCTGGCAAGCAGATCTTCTACAATGCATCGCTTAAAGACGCACTTGATAAAGATGCAATGAGCAAAGATACCTATATGTCTTGCGCCACATGCCACCTTGATGGCGCTTTCGATGGCCGGACATGGGATTTCACCCAACGCGGTGAGGGATTCCGCAATACCACCGACCTTCGTGGCCGTGCGGGTATGGCTCACGGAAATGTGCACTGGTCGGGAAATTTTGATGAAATCCAAGACTTTGAAAATGACATCCGCGCTCACTTTGGTGGCACCGGCCTCATCAATGCTGCCTCCGTCTCATCACCTCTCGGCACTCCTAAAACGGGCCTCAGCACCGCGCTCGATCAATTGGCCAGCTACGTCGCAAGCCTTGATCGAGACACCTTGCCTAAAAGTCCATTCCGCAATGCGGATGGCAGCATGACGGCGGCTGCTATTGCTGGCAAAGCGGTGTTCGAGTCACAAAGCTGCACCGATTGCCATGGCGGAGCAAATTACAGCAATTCACGCGGCGGCTTTGGAGTGGTGCCGCGTTTGGAAAACGTCGGCACGATGCGCACCAGCTCGGGAGGCCGCTTGGGAGATTATTTGGCGGGAATTGATACGCCAACACTGCTTGGCATTCATGCGACCGCACCCTACTTCCACGATGGCTCAGCGGACGTTCTTGCCGAGGTTTTTCAGGTTGCCGGTGGAGAAGTCTATCAAATGGAAGATGGCGTGCTTGCTGGCGCAACTGAGCGGCCGGGCTTCATCAACATCAACTTTACCAACTCCGTGCACAAAAACGGCCTAGTTCAATTTAACGGAGCCGGCTCTGTGACCTTCAACAACATTCGTGGCGGAACTGCCGCTGGACAAGGTGCCTTGGACTTCCGCTTCTCATGTGCACCGGGCAAAAGCATCACAGTCACCGTCAATGGAACTCCCTTTCCTTTAGCCTTGCAGGGTGAACAACCGGGTTGGCAAACCAATACATGGATGAGAAGTGGCCGATTAGAGGGCTTCACTCTCAATCCCGGTAATTCAAACACGATTGTGGTCTCGAGCACGATGGACGCAATCGCCATCGATGACATGACAGTCTCGACAAATAATGACCTAGCCAAGGCGAATCCTCATCGCAAGGTGCGCGCACTATCGACTACGGATCAAAACAACTTGATCGCCTACCTCCAGCAACTCGATGGCTCATCGCCAGCTGCGCCAGATAACAATGCGGCTCTCGCAGCCTTCCGCGCAAGCCAATCCATTGCCTCAGATGGTTCCGCAGACACAGCAGCTCCAGCTGGGGACGGGGTAGCAAACCTGCTGAAATATGCGTTCAACATGATTGGATCGGGCACTGGCCAGCGTGGCAACGTGAATCAGCCCAATGTCGATGTGATGAGCGCTACAGGCTCCGCCGGTCTTCCTCTGATCACCATTGATTCGGAAGGATACTTGGTAGTCACCTATGTCCGTCGCAAGGCTTCTGAATCACCCGGAATACGCTACGAAGTTCAATTCTCAAATGATTTGCTCGGCTGGAGCACCAATTCCGCAGCAGTGACAGGCGTGACCTCATTAACTACTTTGCTAGAGCGCGTGGTAGTCCGTGATTCACAACTCATTCCTCGCCGGTTTGCACGCGTCTTGGTGGCAGCTAATGCTGAAAATGCCCCGATCATTATCAGCCCGATCGCAACAACCGTCAACCAAGGTGCTCCATTCAGCTACTCAATCGCTGCGAGTGACAATCCAACGTCTTACACCGCCGTAGGATTACCACCCGGAATTTCGATCAATGCCGCGACAGGCATACTTAGTGGAAATCCGACAACGTCTGGCACCTTTGTGGTAACGATAGGTGCCACCAACGCAGCAGGCACGGTCAATACTCAGCTCACCATCACCGTTAGTTTATTGCCACCAGTGATCAATAGTCCCACTACGGCTACGGTAAATATAGGCTCTGCCTTCAACTATCAAATCACGGCAACCCAATTTGTTTCTAGTTTCTCTGCCAGCCCACTACCACCTGGCCTAAGCGTTAATACGACGACGGGCTTGATCAGTGGCACACCGACTCTGGACGGGGTCTATGTGGTGAACCTCACTGCCACGAATGCAGCTGCCAGCGATACGGAAACACTCACCATTACCGTAAACTTTGTGCAAGGCCCAAATCCCACTGGAGTTCGCCGAGACTACTGGACGGGTATAGGTGGCGGATCCATCAGTGATCTCACCAGCAATCCGAATTTCCCTGCCAACCCGACTGGATCAGACATCCTGCCACGCCTTCGAGCTACAAATTGGAGCAATCCAGCGGTCTCATCAGACTGGGGAGATAATTATGGACAAAGATTGCGCGCGATTCTAACAGCTCCGGCCACTGGCAATTATGTCTTCTGGGTCAGCAGTGACGATGCCTCACAGTTTTGGATCTCGCCGACATCGAACCCAGCGGGACGTGTGATGGTTGCTCAGGTGAGTAATTGGACGAATGTGGATGAGTGGAACAAAGAAACCACGCAACGCTCGAGCAATAACAGCTTTACCTTCAATGGAGGAGCCCCTGGAGTCATAACCCTCACCGCCGGTCAAACCTACTACATCGAGGTTTTGCATAAGCAAGGTGCCGGCGGCAATCACCTTTCTGCCGGCTGGAGAACTCCTGCAAGCGGAGCTGGCAGCGAACCTGCCCAAATCGTGCCGACCAGCGTTCTAGTGCCTTTCCCATAAAGGATGATTGATTTCTTGGCGGTGCGGTGATGCGGCTTACTGGCCAGTCACCGCACCGCTTTTTTATTTTTTGATGAATCTTGAGATCCCCCTCTTGACTCAAGTCCGATCAAGTTGAACATACCTGCATGGCAACACAATTGACCGAACAAAATTTTCAATCGGAAGTGATTGATTCTGATAAGCCCGTTTTAGTGGATTTTTGGGCCGAATGGTGCGGACCTTGCAAAATGATTGGCCCCGTCATTGATCAACTTTCTGCCGAGCTTGAAGGCCAAGCGGTGGTTGGCAAAGTCAATGTGGATACAGCAGGACAATTGGCTGTCAAATACAACGTGCGCTCCATTCCGCTTTTGTTATTCTTTAAAAATGGCGAAGTGAAAGACCAAATCGTCGGCGCGGCGGTGACCAAGGATCAGCTCAAAGCAAAGCTGTTAGCGCTCGCCTAACCTTGGGTTGGGTGTTTTTTTATTCGCTGTTTGATTTGCTGGCATGCCCATCGTGCATGCTCAGCGATCAATGGCTCCGGATCGGTGCTCAGCATTTCTAGCGCGGGCATGTCTAACTCATCACCGACGTTGCCGAGTGCCACGCATACATTGCGTAAAAATCTCGGACGTTTGATGCGTTTGATGGGAGACTTTGCAAATAGTCTGCGAAATGCGTCGTCATCCAAATACAAAAAATCTCTCAAGCCCATGGAAAAAATGCTGTCTCGCGCATGAAAGGAAATTTCCCGCGCTTGACTGGCAAAACGATTCCACGGGCAGGCATTTAAGCAATCGTCACAGCCGTAGATCCGATTTCCCATCGCGTGACGAAATTCTTCTGGAATTGGCCCGCGATGCTCGATGGTGAGATAGGAAATGCAGCGGCGTGCATCCACTTGGTGAGGAGCGATGATGGCTTGCGTCGGGCATGCAGTCACGCAGCGGGTGCACTTCCCGCAGTGGTCGCCAAAAGCTGGATCAGGTGTCAAATCCAGCGTCGTTAGCAACTCAGCAAGAAAAAACCAGGTGCCCAGCTTGCGATGAATTTGCACAGTCGATTTTCCATTCCATCCTAGGCCGGCATCCGTCGCGAAATCCCGCTCGAGGATCGGGCCAGTATCGACGTAGTAGCGCTGAGTGCCGCCGAGCGATTGCATGAAAGTATCCAATTCCGCGAGGCGTTTTTCGATCAGATCGTGGTAATCGTCATTCCAAGCATAGCGGGCGATGCGGTAATTTTTCCCCGCATCATCGCCCGGGAAATAATTGAGTGCGAGGCAGACGATCGATTGGCAGCCTGCGAGCACTTGGCGAGGATCGCTGCGGCGTGCTGGATCGCGAGCCATCCATTGCATGTCTCCGTGGTGGTCGGCAGCAAGCCATGCTTCGTAGTCGGAGGCGTGAGTCGCAAGCTGCGCACGGGCGATGCGGCAATCATCAAAGCCAAGCTCCATCGCATGCGTTTTGATCGCTTCAACTAACAGATTCATCGCGGTCTAACACTTGAGTGGCATCTGCTTGATTGAAAAAATATCGAGCACTTTCAATAATTCCCGAGGCGACTTCATTGCTGTCAAGCCCATGAGTCTCAATCGAGATATGAGCCGTTTCTTCGTAGAGCGGGCGGCGTTCTTGCAATAATGCTTCAATGCGAGTTTTTGGGTCATCCGTCTGCAATAGCGGACGATCTCGATTGCGGGCGGTGCGTTCCATGATCACTTGCGTGGATGCAACCAGCCAAACGACGAAGCCGAGCTTGCCTAACATTTTCCTATTTTCTTGGCGGCCAATGATGCCGCCACCCGTGGAAATAATGTGATGCTGGATGCGGCGCTCGGTCATATCTAACAAAATGTTAGATTCTAACTCACGGAACGCTTGCTCGCCGCGTTTGGCGAAAATTTCTTTCACGCTCATGCCCACACACTGCTCGATGTGCTCATCAGTATCGATCCATGGGTAGCCGAGTTTACCCTGCAATGAACGGCCGATGGTGGATTTCCCACACCCCATGAAACCGATCAAAATGATATTGCGCGGCAATCCGTGATTTAAACTCATCCACTAGCTTATCGAAAAATCACGAGCACCGGAATTGCAAAAATGAGGCACGCGTCATTTTACAAACGGGCGAGAATGGCATTGCCCATCGCGCAGGTGCCGACGTGGATCTCGCCTGCTTGCGAGGTGGCGATGTCTCCCGTGCGGAATCCAGCCGCAATGGTTGCGGCGACGGCAGCCTCGATCGCCGCAGCGGCATCCACTTCACCCAATGAAAAGCGCAGCAACATCGCAAGTGAGAGAATCTGAGCAATCGGATTGGCAACACCTTTGCCTGCAATGTCCGGTGCGGATCCGCCAGATGGCTCATACAGGCCAAAATAACGGCCATCCTCACCACATTTTCCCAATGAGGCGGATGGCAGCATCCCCAACGAGCCGGAGATCATCGCCATTTCATCCGACAAAATATCTCCAAATAAATTTTCCGTCACGATCACATCAAATGACCCAGGACGCTTGATCAACTGCATCGCGGCATTATCGACATACATGTGAGACAGCTCCACTTCGGGAAATTCCTTAGCCACCTCAATGATCGTCTCTCGCCATAAAACGGAAGTGGCCAGCACATTCGCCTTATCCACTGAGAGTAAACGCTTATCCCGCCCCATCGCCGCGGTGAATGCGACGCGGGCGATGCGCACGATCTCGCTCTTTGCATAAACCATCGTATCAAAAGCCACCGGCTCATCATTGCGTGTCTCGCGGCCTTTTGGCGTCCCAAAGTAGATGCCACCAGTGAGTTCGCGCACGCAAAGCACATCAAAGCCATCGGCAATCAATTCCCGTTTGACCGGCGAGGCATGAGTCAGGGCTGGCAAACAAACCCCTGGGCGTAAATTGGCAAATAACCCGAAATGCTTGCGCAGTGGCAAAAGAGCCCCTCGCTCAGGCTGCAAATCTGGCGGAAATGACTCCCATTTCGGCCCGCCTACCGAGCCAAACAAAATCGCATCCGCCTGCTCGCAGATCGCCACCGTCTCCGCGGGCAACGGCTGCCCCGTCGCATCCAGCGCCGCTCCACCGACAAGGGCGGATTTACAATCAATCGAAAAACCATGCCTTTCCTCCACGGTTTTTAAAACGCGAAGAGCTTCATCCATCACTTCGGGGCCGATCCCATCGCCCGCTAAAACTGCAAGTTGATATGTGCGTGACATGTCTCAACCTGCCTTTGATCAACTCACTGTGGCAAGCAATCTTCGTCAACTTGCCTAAAAAATTGAAGGCTTCCGTCACAATTTACCTGCGGCAAACTAACAATAGCCTTGCTCTATCTAGCGATAATCGGGCGAATTCCAAAAGCGAATAGAGTCTCCAATTGAAGCCCATATCTCTGGCAAACATTCGCCTTGACTCATTGTCTTTGGTCAGCAATATTCTTCATTAGATTGCTGAATGATTTTATTTATTACCCCATGAAAAAAATTATATTTACCATATTTTATATAGTATTATACTGGAATGCGAGTGCTCAAAATTTTACATTCGATTATAATAACAATGGCAAAAGAGTTTGCCTCGTTTCATCAGAAATCAACGCTGCTAACAACCAAGTCAAGATTCTGTTTTTAGATCATTTATCTAACACATCGGATCCGACATTTGTGAGTCGAAGAGCATTAGGGGCCACCGCGTGGACTCCTGTTGCGAATGCTCTCCCGCCAGGCACTCCACACTGGACTGATACAAATGTGACTCCTGGGGAAATATGGGAATACCAAATTAAAAGGAAAAACACCACAATATTCAATAATGTTACTTATGACGCTACCGGCTACACCATCGGCTCTTTGCTGAGTGATAATACACACTACAAGGGACAAATGGTCTTATTGGTAGCGAACGACATTCCGGCTAACTTGTCTGCCAAATATACACGTTTGAAAAAGGAAATTGTTGCGGATGGATGGCTTGTCAACGAATTGATCGTCCCTCGAGCAACCAGTTGGGATAGTGGAAATGCGGTAGTAGCAATTAAAAATAGTATTGTTAATATTTACAATGCGGCACCCACTACGGATAAACCCAAAATTCTCTTCATCCTTGGACACGTTCCTTTACCTAGAAGTGGTTCAACGTCGATTATGGCACCCGATGAGCATGATGAAAACAAAGGCGCGCGGGGTGCTGATTCATACTATGCCGATATCGACGGTGTTTACACCGATATAGCTACGTATAATCCAGGCGGCCTACAAACAAGTTTCGCAATCAATCTACCAGGTGATTTCAAATGGGATCAAGATATTTTCCCGTCTGACATCGAAATGGCGTTCGGAAGAATCGATTTTGCAGACATTACGGAGGTGGCGGCTAGTGAGTTTGTCATGCTAGAGCGCTATCTCGATCGCCTAAGTAAGTATCGCAACGTGGCACCTGGGCATGATATGGGCGAAAAGACTGGATTCAATTTTGGATACGATAATTCAAATGATGGAACGTATAGAAGTCTTCCTAATATTTCAAAACCAAGCCAAGTTTTCCAAAGAACAACTACGGAAGGAATATCTGAAGGATGGGTTAGGGAAAATGGGCCATTCAAATTCTTCATGCAGAATATTATTGGTCCGGAAATTCAGCATTGGGAAGAACAAGGCATGGATGCCACAGTATATTCCAGTGATCAAAGCTATTGGGGATTTGGCGACGTTCCACAAAGTGTGCCATCAGACGGTTACAGCAGGATACGGGCGATTTTAGGCGTCGAGTCAAAATGCCTTATCCTATTATGGACGACTTCTGGGATTAACATTTTTCATCAGGCCGGTGTCGGGCAACCGCTCGGGCTTGCGATGAAGACAATCATGAATCATAACTCATCGAATCAGTATTTAGAAAAACCGCCTCAACAGTATGACACCGAAGAATGGTGGAATAGGACTCATTTTGCATTTTACGGTGATCCTACAATCAATTTGTATCAAATTCGCCCTGCATCAAATATCACAATGACTAGGGTAGGTAGTAATGTTCAAATAAATTGGAGTAGTTCACCAGACCCTAGCGTGCTTGGGTATCATATTTACGAAAGCACTTCCGAGTTTGGAAGATTTAACAGAGTCTCTACGAGTGTGGTTAGTGGAAATTCATTCGTCCTTAATAGCTATAATTTCGGAAATTGGTATATGGTTAAGGCGGTGAAAGTCATCGAATCTGGATGTGGGAAATTTCTTCACCCGAGTTTAGGAATTGCGATGCAAGGAAATATCCTTTCATCGTCGTCTGATTTGGTTGCTTTCCGCAGCACACATATGCTTGCCGCGGATGGCTCTGATGATGCAGCCACCCCAGCAAGTGATTCAGTGCCAAATCTGCTTAAGTATGCTTTTAACATGATTGGCTCTGGGCCTAGCCAAAGCTCCTCGATCACCACTCCCAATTCCACCCAGCTTATTCCCGGTGGAGTAGTCGGCCTTCCCTTAATCTCGCTTGATAGCACTGGCCATCTCAAGGTTGAGTTAGTCCGACGAAAAGCGTCTTCAAATCCGGGAATTAACTATGTGGTGCAATTTTCTTCAACCCTAGAAAATGGCAGCTGGCTCGAAAATGCTGGAGCTACGACTACAATTTCTTCGATAAACTCCACCTGGGAACGCGTCGTGGTGCAGGATTCGGCCGTATTCACCCGCCGTTTCGCACGCGTCGCTGTGCAGGTAAATCAGTGAGCGTTGTCATCATCGGCTACCAACAAAAAATCAATTCACTCAGCTCATATCCAGAAATCGCGGATGATTTTCTAAGTCTTGAAATTTCGATTTTTGCGCTCCATTCTCAGAACGTCATGTTCGTTGAAGATGCTTACGGCAGAGGGTTGCGGGATTTGCGGATTTCGGTCACAGATCGTTGCAACTTTCGCTGTCGCTACTGCATGCCGATCGAGAAGTTCGGCTCTGAATACCAATTCCTTCCTCGCGAAGAATTGCTCAGTTTTGAAGAAATTCTACGCTTGGTCCGAGTGGCGGTTCCGCTGGGGGTGAGTAAAATTCGGCTCACCGGCGGGGAGCCACTTTTGCGTCGGGGTTTGGAGGATTTGGTGGCCATGCTGGCAACGGTGGAGGGCATCACCGATCTGGCGATGACGACGAACGGCACGTTGCTGGCTCATCACGCCGAAGCGTTGGCACTCGCTGGGCTCAGCCGAGTCACCGTCAGTTTGGACGCGCTGAATCCTGAATTGTTCGCGCGCATGAATGGAGTTGGCGCGAAGGTTGAGCGTGTTCTCGCAGGCATCCATGCGGCGCAAACATTTGGCTTGCCGGTTAAAATCAATGCCGTGATCCAACGCGGCGTCAACGAGTCAGAAATTTTACCCCTAGCATTCTGGGCTTTGGAAAATCAAATCGATCTTCGCTACATCGAATACATGGACGTTGGTGAATCGAACGGTTGGGCGATGCAGCACGTCGTGCCAGGCGCGGAAATTTTGGATCTGTTAGAACGCGAGTTTGCCTTGAAGCCACGCACCGCCGCGTATCGCGGGGAAGTGGCGGTGCATTGGGCGCATAAAGGAAAGAAGCCGGAGCTCGGTCTGATTCAAGCCGTCACTCAGCCATTTTGCGGTGATTGCCAACGGTTGCGGCTTTCTGCCGACGGCCATTTTTTCACCTGTTTATTCGCATCTCACGGCCATGACCTGCGTGGCTTGATTCGAAGTGGAAGCGATGATGATGTGTTAGAAAAAGCGCTATCTGGCATCTGGCAAGCCCGCCGCGATCGATACTCGGAAGAGCGCGGGAAGCATTCGCAAAAAAAAGCGGAAATGAGTTACCTCGGTGGCTAATCATGCTCCTCACT
>RDZR01000103.1 GCA_004294095.1 Verrucomicrobiota bacterium | reverse complement strand
TCATGTCCTCACTTTACTCAACGTAAGACAAATGTCGAATACTTTTTATCTGTCACCTTGTTTATTTAAAGATGGGCCAAGGTTACGATGGAGGAGATTTTTCAGCCCAATTTTG
Organism: Verrucomicrobiota bacterium; assembly: GCA_004294095.1. GTDB lineage: Bacteria > Verrucomicrobiota > Verrucomicrobiia > Verrucomicrobiales > Akkermansiaceae > Luteolibacter. The sequence goes on along the minus strand of RDZR01000103.1, from coordinate 2,224 downwards.
GACACCGTTGTAGTCGGGACTGACCCCATCGACTGACCCCATCGACTGACCCCATCGACTGACCCCATCGACTGACCCCATCGACTGACCCCATCGACTGACCCCATCGACTGACCCCATCGAGACCCCATCGATCCATTCACTTCACCGACTTTGCAAATCGATTGAAGCTTGCCTCGTGCCTATTGGCGTCCCGTTGCAATTCACGCATCCTTTGTTCGGCATTTTGTAGGAGTTTCCGGATATGAGGGAGATGCATTACTTGATTAAAGCATGAATTCGTTGCTAGCTCAAAAAAATCCACCCCCTCCTCAACTCCTTCAATCTCGCTTGTCCACACCGACAACGGCGACACTTCCGTGAAACCAATCAATCTGGAAATTGACGTGCAGCGGTCCTTTAAATTTCGAATTCTTTGTTTTAATGGGATCGCAAGTTCTCCATCCCCAGTATCTTCCTGAATGATTACCTCATGATGTTCGTAAATTTGTGCCAACAAAGCTAGAAGATGCCCCTTCAATACTACGCTCCACTCCGAGCCAGATCTAGAAAGCGCAGAAGTTGGTGACGCCCAAACAACCATCGCAGTAGGCACAGGTTCGGGTAGATATCTCACAAACGTAAATAGCTCGCCCGTGTCAACTGGTCGAAATGCACCGTTCATCCAAAACATAAAAAATAAAAGTTAGAATAATGCTCCACCTACACCTCCCCAGAATCCTCCTTCTTGGTAACCTGAATAGGCACCTTCTGCAGCGAGTGCCCAGCCAAAGTAAGGAACTTTCTTGACTGCGCATTTTCCAACCGCTTTTCCACCTTTTTTTAGACCTCGACCGAGCTTCCTAAGATTCTCTTTCGTTGCAAGATTCTTTGCGTTGTCGAATTGTTCAGCAATAGCTTTTCGGGTTAATTTTACCCAACCTGGGTCTGCCAAGTTATTATCCAGGTGACCCTGAGCATTTTTTGGGAATTTGTGATCTCCGCGGGGCTCTGCCTTAAAACCATTTTCCGTCTGCTTAATATTATAAGCTGGGCAGTTTTTCCCTTGCCTCCCTTCTGGATGGGTGTGTAAATCCGCCGAACCTTTTGAAAATTCAGTTATTTCTTCAAGGCCTAATGGATCAGTTTTATTCAAAGGACCATTTCCTACATAGGCGTGAAGGTTGAGCCCCCCCTCTTCCCCAATAGGATCGGCAGATAGCCACCTTCCAAGCTCTGGGTCGTAGGCGCGATACCAGGTGAGGATTAGCTCTGAGTTGGTGTGATTGGGGTTGCGGTGGCCAGTGTAATGGTGGTGGCCGGTGTAGCCGACTTCGGACTCGGGGGTGCCGGAGATTTTGGTGCGTTTTCCCCACATGTCATATTCGTAACGGGTTTGTAGGGCACCGTTGGCATCGACGAGTTCGCGGATGCTGCCGAGGTGGTCTTTGGTGTAGAAGAGTTTGTTGAGTGGGGTGGCGGCGGCAGGGGTGAAAATACCTTGCGGGTGGTATTGTTTCAGCACGGTGGTGCCGTTGGCGTCGCGTTCTTCGGCGGGTTGGTTGCCTCCGGCCCAGAGGTAGCGTTTGTCGCTGGTGATGGCGTTGGTGGCGGATTTTTCGATGATGCGGACGCGGCGGGAGAGACCATCGTAGGTGAACTCGGTGCTGCGGCTATCGGCATAAGTGATTTTTACTAAACGATTTTCGGCATCCCATGTGTAAATTTGGCCGTCGCCGTTGTGGGTCATGTTGCCGTTGGTATCGTAGGCAAAGCTGCGCGCGGGTGGGCTGGTGATGTTGACGCTCCAGCTTTTGGTGCGGACGTTGGGCGTGGGGCTGGCGTAGTCGGTGGCTTCGACGTTTAGTATATTGGGCCCAGAGGAAACTTGCACCCATGCTTGGTAAAGATTTTCTGGCGGGGCGGTGACGGTGGCATTTTGGCCGTTGATTTTTACTTTGGCCGGCTCGTTGGTGCTGCCTGCGACGAGGAGTTTGCCGCCGCTGGTGGTGGCGGTGAGTTGGTTGGCGTTGTTGTGGCTGGCACTGGTGAGAACATTGTCTTTCTGGCTGCTGACGCGGTTGCCTGCAGAGTCATATTGGTAGCTATTGCGCTGGGTGATGGAATTGAGATTCGCCACAGGTGTCAATGTAGCGGAAATGAGCTGGTTTGCAAGGTCGTAACCAAGGGTCATTTGGGTGGCGGGGGCTGTGTCGAGTTGCTTGCGAAGCGCACTCCAAAGTGT
>RDZR01000037.1 GCA_004294095.1 Verrucomicrobiota bacterium | reverse complement strand
CCAGCCGCCGCCGCGCGATGGGCCATGACTCTCCCTCCCGGTGAAGACCGCAACAGGACGCTGACGACCATCTATCAAAACTGGCCAGACGATGATCCCTCCGCCAAAGAAGCCTTCAAGCAAGAGCACGGGATCAAATAGATTTCAGCAAATAAGAACGATTACCTCGCGCCTTGCGGCTGCGTCACCATCGACCAATCGTCCGTGCGAAATGGCACAACCGGCAGGCCATTTCCGCCGTATAGATTTGCTACTGGATTGTCAGCCCATGCGTAACGCACCGCCACGGGCTGGGGCACCGCTTCGCAAGTGACTTCCACTTGATTGGCTGCGATGATGTGACCGCGAGCCCAATGCCAGATTTGATCTTCTCCCGCCACCGCAAAGCCGCTGACTTCTTCCTGATCAAAAGCATAAAGTCCGGCCTTGCCTGAGTTCTCAAATGTCAGCGTGATTTTCCCATGATTGATCGCCATGGCATGATAACTTGGGCTTTGGAATTCAAGCGTTTTCCCATAGTCACGCGCGAGCGCAATGCGGGCGAGACGCATTGCCACCTCCTGCTTATTTCGAGGGTGAATATCGCGTCCTTCGCCTAGATCGTGAATAACTGCCTGCGCGGTATTTGCGAGAGCCAACGTCTTGGTTTGCGCCTCGCGCAGCTCTGCCCATCCTGACTCGCTCGGCTGCTTTTTCTCCTCCATAAAATCGGCGAGCTGCACCCAGTAAAAAGGAAAATCGCCAATGCCCCAGGCTTTGCGCCATTCATGAATCATCATGGAAAATACTTCGTCGTATTGATAAGCACGCCCAGCATTGGACTCGCCCTGATACCAAATAACGCCACGGATTCCATAACCAAGTAGCGGATGCAGCACGCCGGCCCAAAGGTTGCCTGGGCGCTGGTTTCCGGTGAGAAGGTTTTCGGGCTTAGGCGGCTCAGGCTGGCCGGCCGTCTTTGCTTCGCTCGCCTTTTTTTGCCAATCAGCCACGACCTGATCGTGCTGATAGGTTGCTTCCAGATTTTTCCACTCCAGCGAGACATTCTCTAGGCGACGGTCGGCATCGATCGCTTCGCGAGGAATCCATGCTTCTGCAGCGGAACCACCCCATGCATTGTGAATCAGGCCGATTGGCACATCTAGCGTTTGGTGAAGTTGCCGCCCAAAAAAGTATCCTACGGCGGAGAATCCCGCGGCCGACTCTGGCGTGCAAATTTCCCAGCGTGCACGGAAGTCATCCTGCTTTTCCTGCGTGCCCAAATTCGGCACCGTCATCAAGCGGATTTGAGGGTAATTGGCCGCCGGAACCTCAAGATCCGCATCTTTTGAGTAAGCCACCGACCATTGCATATTCGACTGTCCGGAGCAGACCCACACTTCACCCACGAGGATGTTCGAGAGCACGATTGACTCATACCGAGACCAAATCTGCATGCGCAGCGGGCGATTGGAAACGGCCATCGGCTGGAGCGCGACCCTCCATTTTCCATGCTCATCCGCCTGCGTCTTCAAGCTCTGCCCAGCGATTTTCACGGCCACTTCTGCGCCCGGCTCCGCCCAGCCCCATATCGAATTGGCATGATCTCGTTGCAAAACCATATGCTCCCCGATCAACGCCGAAAGCCTGAGTCCAGCATGCAAATCTGTGACCAGCGCAGCGAATAATAATGGTAGAAAAAAACGAGACATCTGGCGCATTTTAGCAAACCGTAGTGGGATCTAACTTTGCAGCAACTCGAAAAATTGGCAGATTCATAAAAAGACCAAATAACAATGCCGGCTTCTATCAGTTAGATAATCAATAATGCCTATTAAAAAATCACATAACTCGATCGGCTCTGATAGATGCTACTTGTCTGTGATGCTCGATGGTTGTAGGCTTAAATATTGATTATGAAACATGTTTTAAAATCTAAGCATTTTCATCTTTATCTGAGCTTTATCATTGGGTCTGTTTGGATCTTCCACGGTCTTTACAGTAAAATATCCGACGGGATCCCGCGCCATCGGCAAATTGTTGAGCGGATTTTAGGCGAGGAGATGCGGGATGTTGCGACACTCTCGATCGGGATCCTTGAGGTGATGTTAGGTCTGTGGATTTTCAGCCGGATTTGGCGGAAATGTTGTGCTCTGGTCCAAACTTTGGCTTTGGTTTCTATGAATATTTTGGAAATACGGTTAGCAAAAGACCTCTTAGTTTCCGCGCCGGGCATGGTCGTGCTCAATCTCGCATTTCTCTCGCTGGTGTGGTATTGGGCGATTTATCAGCCCAAAAGCGATGTCACGGCATGAGCCACCATCCAGCTTGAAACATTCCGCAAGCGGCAAATAGCAGGGCAAGAGCGGTCCAAACAAAAGTGAACCAGAGATGGACCGCAGTTTCCATCCGTTTTCCACGCCATAACTCCGCCGGATAGACGAACCATTGGAAGTATAATCGCATCCACCAAAAAACCGATATCGACCATGAAAGCCACAAGCTAGCTCGTGAAGATTGGAGAAAAATCGACGGCTCTAACAGACTGGGAAGTCCCATCATCACCAACACAACACAAATGAAAAACGTATGAACGTGAAAAATGGACTCGTTTGTCCGGCTCATGCGCCTGGCTTCTTCGCTCCATTTTAACTGCTTGCCGATCGGAACATGAAGAATGGCTAACAGAAGCAATCCTCCACCTGCAATGCGCAGCAACAACGTGAGCAGATCGATCATGGCTTAAAGATCACAAAAATACGAACCCATGGAGTGACGCGGAAATGATCAATCATCTGAAATCCGGCAATTTCCCAACACCTTTGCCAACTCCCGACGGAATGAAAATGTAAAAACCCGGGACCAAACGCCACGAAGTTAGCGAAATCTCGGACGTGTTCTGCGAGCACCACTCGCCCGCCGGGCTTGAGACAGCGCTGGGCCTCAGCAAACCACGCGCTGCGCTCAGCCTCACTTCTCAATTCATGAATCGCTAACAGCCCGAAAACCAAATCCGCCGATTCCCCAACCACTGGCCAACGATCATAAGGTGCCGCTTGAGTTCCTTGGGTAGGTGGGTAGCGCTTCCTCGCCCGCTGGATCGATGCCTCAGTCATTTGCGCCGGATCGTAATGATCTAACAGAATCCAATCTGCACTCGGATAGCGCTCGATCAAGTCCTGCGACGCTTCGTCAAACCCAGAATGGCAGAAAACAATTTGCTTCGCATTCAGCCCAGAGAGTGCGCGTTCCAGCCATTTCCACTTGTAAAGATCCGAGCGGTCATACACCTGATGGGAAACGCCGAGTGAACCTACTAGGAAATACGTAGATCCGAATAAAGCGAAACCAAAGCCAATCTTCAGCCACAGTGCATGACTCAATAAAATACCCGCTCCCGCAGCGATGAGAACTAGCATCGCTATCAGATAGAACGGCCAATTGAAACGGACAATCGTCCACATTCCCTGCCATTTACCTCGTTCGCTCATGGCTTACCTCCTATCCGAATCATCCGCCCTTTATTCCAACGATAATCGATATTTTCGACTGCAAACGCATTTGCAAGAATCGGATCCACTCCTTGCAACGGACCTTCGTTGAATAGACCGACATGCCATTTTTTAACAGTAACTGGCCGCGGAGTCCAGTCGGTGCGCTTGCCTTCGATCACCACGAATTTTCGATCCGCCTCTGGGCTGAAGGTAAATGGCATGGGTCCTGCAAATCTCCGCGCAGTTCGCCAATCTGGAAAAGGTGAGTTGCTCGGCAATTCCGCTTTCTGAGTTTGCGAATCAAAGGTGATGTCCAGTGTCGCCTCGCTGTTAGGTAAAGATGTTAGAACACGCGTGTCAGTGCCAAGTTGCTCAATTTTCACATGGACTTGCCGGTAATTGTATCCCGTCATGAGATTTCCGAGAATCACCATCTTACGCTTGTCCGTTTCACTGCGGATGATCTTTAAGCCCCGCAAATTTCGGCCGGTTTCGTCGCGCAATCGGGTGAAAATCCGATATCCTGCTAGAAAAAAATCATTTCCTAGCCAAGTCGGGAATCCAGCAGGCCGCAAATCTCGCGTCCATACCAATGCTGCTGTTAGAAATCCGAGGCCTTCATAACAGTCGAGCTCCAAACCTGCCGGCACCAGCGGCTTGAGCGTGGCTTCTGGAAAGGCAAAGGATACGGCGACGACTCGATCAAACTTCGCCAAGACCGGAAACGGATGGCGCTTCAGGATCTTGGTTAAGCTTTGCATCAGGGTTGGGAAAAGTGTTAGAAACGACAGTCTTGTTTTTCTCTCTGGGAACTTTCAACGCATGTCACTCTCCCCTGCCCCGCAGAAAATTCCATGTGCGCGAGAAAGGCATCTGCGTGAGCTGGATCGTTGAGAAAAATACCTGACTCGGAATCTAACTGATAGATTTGATTTTTCCCGAGATCTTTTTTACGCAAAATACGGAGGAAGCCATTTTGCATACCTGCGCGGTGTTGCATCCAATCCCAAGCAATTCGGCCCATGGTTTGGCGGACGTTGACTTCGATCACTCGCTTAAGTGCCAAACTGCCGTCATCGAGCCGGTGCACCATCGCATCCACTCCCACCGCGCCTTGGTAGCCGGGTAATAAAGAATTTAACATGCTCGGTATCTGCTTTTCATAAACGTCCAGAACCTTGGCTTCACGAAATAAAAATGCGGCAATCGAATCATCCAAGATCGATCCCCATTTGCGACTTACTTGAATGCCTTGAAAACGACCTGCCGCGTCGTTGTGCATGCGCGTCATGCCAATTAGCTCGACTCTTCGTTGGCTGTTAGAAGCATGCATTTCATAGAGCGCAGAAAAATCCATCACTCGCTCAAGCCATGGCTCGACCACAACGCCTCCGTGATCACGCAAGGTATTGACGACCCACGCGCTCATTTTTTTGAGATCCGTTTCGCTATTAACTCGTAGGTGGCCTTTGCCCGCGCAGGCGAAAGGTGCCTTCAATAATGCTTGGCCATTTTCTAACCATTTTCTAACATGAATGAGAACATCATCCAGTGTTGTGCACCACGTTGCCGTTTGATCTTGGCTGCCTAACCGTTTTTCTAACTGAAGACCAATCGCCTTGGAAAACCAAGCATGCGGCCATGCTTTCGAGGGCGGCATCGGCAATGCTGATGATACGTCCGCCGCGTAAGGACGCAGTTGAGCGATTGCTTCTGGCGACCATGCCCAAGGCCTCACGCCGCCGAGTTTGCGTCCTGGCGGGCAATCTTGAGGCCACAATTCAGGCAAGACAAAACCTGCATTTTGCAAACGTTCCAGATGCTCGATGGATGGCATGCGCCGCAGCAAGAGAGCATCATCCCGCTTGCATTGGCCGAGCATGAGTAACTCGAGATCTTGCTCCAGCGAGACGGCATTGGCATTTGGCTGCCATGGTTTTCCAGCCCACGCGGCGCGGGCGTGACCTTCTGCATTTGGGTTAAACCAATGCAACACGGGAGTTCTGCCACGCGAAAATGAGCACACTTGCAGAGCGCGGATGAACTCCTCGTCCATGCCCGCGAGGCGGCGGCTTGCGGCGTTGAACGGCGCGTTACCCTTCGCCCGCGCAGGCGTGAGCGGAAAACTCAAGCAGCGCTGATAGCCGTGCCAATCAGTTTCGCCTTGTGCCTTCCATTGGCGGAACCACCTCAATCCGTGGCCGACGTGACCGATTTCATCCAAGTGAATTTTTTCTAACACCGCCGCCGTCGCCGCATCGCCCACTTGGCGGAACAAACCTGCATAATATTTCGAGAAATCCAAATTCGCCTGCTCGAAAGTGAGGTTGAGCCGCGTCACAAAATCCAGCGGGGTCTCCATCGGCGCAACAATCCGCCAAAAATAATCATTCACCGGATAATCTCCCAACTGCACGCCCACTTCCTTCATCCGCCGCAGATACATCAGCGCGTGGGATTGTTCCTCGCGCATCGCTTCGTAAACACCCGCTCGGTAGGCTTTGGGCGCGTCGGGAAATTTCAACAAAACAAGCGCCATCAGCTCAGCAGCTAACAGTTCGTGATTGGCCAAAAAATGCAGCAACACGCCACGCTCGCGATCCTGCTCAAGCCGTGCACCATGCGGAAAATCGATGCGCTCCTTGCCAGACCGCATGCGCAGCTCCAGCGGCCGCCCGGGCGCGGCAGGCGTGGCCAAGGCAGCACCCGGCGAGTCATCCACGATGGCGAGCGGCACTAACTGGAGCTTTTGCTCGAGCGTTTCTGAAAACAGGACGCGCTCAGCCATTTCACGAATTTGCAACACGCCACCAGCATGATAGTGCTCGGAAAAATTGCACGCCCGAATCTACCAGAAGCGGCATCGCTCGGAGTTTTTCTTTCCAAGAGCAAGCTGCCCATGCAAATTGCCGCACCGCGCTTCATCATGTCCACCACCGTTCGCAAGCCATTCCCATTTCGTGAGTTTGAACCCTTCTGGCAAAGCCGCTGGGATCAGGAAAAAACGTTCCGCACCCCGGGCCCGGGTGAGGAAGGATTTGATGCCGCGAAGCCTAAATTTTACGTTCTGGACATGTTTCCCTACCCAAGCGGTGCGGGCCTACACGTCGGCCATCCATTAGGATACACGGCGACGGATATCATCGGGCGCTATCGAAAAATGAATGGCTTCAACGTCTTGCACCCGATGGGTTACGATTCGTTCGGCCTGCCTGCCGAGCAATACGCGATCAAGACTGGCCAGCACCCGGCGATCACCACCGCTCAGAACATTGAGACATATCGCCGCCAACTCAAAGCACTCGGCTTCGGCTACGATTGGGACCGCGAAATCGCCACCACCGATCCCGAATATGTGCGTTGGACGCAGTGGATTTTTCTGCAAATCTATCAGTCGTATTTCTGCGAAGAAACACAACGTGCGAGGCCCGTTTCCGAGTTGTTAGAAAAAGGTTGGACGCGTGAGCAAATCGATGACGTGCGGCTTGCATACGTCGCGGACACACCGGTCTGGTGGTCGCCCGATTTGGGCACCGTGCTGGCCAATGAAGAAGTCGAGGAATGGAAAGCCAAGGGCCACCAAGTCGAGCGGCGGCCACTGCGCCAATGGATGCTGCGCATCACCAAATACGCTCAACGTTTGATCGATGAACTCGACACGCTCGATTGGCCGGAAGGGATTAAACTTTTGCAAAAAAATTGGATCGGGCGCAGCGAAGGCGCATCCGTGCAATTTGATATTTCAGATCACCCATTTCAAATCGAAGTTTTCACCACTCGGCCCGATACACTTTTTGGTGCGACCTACATGGTGCTTGCGCCGGAGCATCCCTTCGTTCCGCAAATCACCACCGCCGGTCAACAAGAAGCTGTGGCGATCTATCAGAAATCATGCTCAGCGAAATCCGATCTCGATCGTGGAGATTTGAATAAAGACAAATCCGGCGTCTTCACCGGCGCGTATGCGATCAATCCGGTCAACGGAGAGCAGCTCCCGATCTGGATTGCCGATTACGTGATGATGAGTTACGGCACCGGAGCGATCATGGCCGTGCCCGCGCATGATGAGCGGGACTTTGAGTTTGCAAGCAAGTTTAGCCTGCCGATCAAGACGGTTGTCACAAGGAGCGTGGGCGTCTCGCCCACATCTTCCCCCTATTTCAATCCCGAAAAAGAAATCCAGAAGCACGTCACCTTCGAACTGCCGCACTGGCAACAGAAAGGTAAACTCATTTTCGCAACCTGGCGCCTAGCAGATAGTATTCCTCAAGAAAAACTCAATCAATGGCGCGCCGAAAGGGACGCATGGACGGCTATTCATCCCGAACCATGGGATACGGATACCGAGAACGAATACCACCAACGCTTTTCAAAATCCATCGATGAATGGTTAGATTCCGGAAGCGGCGAATGTATTCTTCAGAACTCTTCTATTTCAAAAATCGTCGCCGATGCCATGCATCATTTTGATGGGGATCGCTATTTTTTGGAATCCTTCGTGATCATGCCGAACCATGTGCATGTGCTTTTCCGGCTTTCTCCAGATCACTTGTTAGAAGACGTGATTCATTCATGGAAAAGTTTTTCCGCGAAGGAAATCAATAAGGCTCGCAGCACCTCTGGCGAGGTATGGCAAAAAGATTATTGGGACCGAATCGTGCGTGATCGGGATCATCACGATCACTTGCAGACTTACATTGCTGAGAATCCTAAGCGGGCTAGACTTAAAGAAGGAGCGTTCGTGCACTGGTCAAGGAGCGTGGGCGTCTCGCCCACTCATGATGAAGATGTGGGCGGGACGCCCACGCTCCTTGATGGCCCGGGCATCGCAGTCAACTCTGGATTCCTCGATGGTCTTGCCACGGCGGATGCCAAGCGTGAAATGATTGCGTGGTTAGAGGCCAAGCAGTTAGGGAAATGCCGCGTTCAATACAAATTGCGCGATTGGCTCTTCTCGCGCCAGCGTTACTGGGGCGAGCCATTCCCGCTCGTCTGGAAAAACGGCCAGCACCACGGCCTAGCAGAATCAGAGTTGCCGTTGCTTGCCCCTCCGTTAGAAGACTACAAGCCAACAGGCACGCCAGATCCTATTTTATCCAAAGCCCGTGAGTGGGTTGAGCTTGCAGATGGCAGCGCGCGCGAAACCAATACCATGCCGCAGTGGGCTGGCTCATGCTGGTATTACCTTCGCTACTGTGATCCTAGTCATAAAAACCGATTCATTTCCCGCGAAGCGGAAACGTATTGGTCCGGCGGATCTGAGGAAAAATCTGGCATGGTTGATCTTTACGTAGGCGGCACCGAGCACGCGGTCCTGCATCTGCTCTACGCGAGATTTTGGCATAAAGTGTTGTTTGATCTTGGTGAAGTGAGCACGCCTGAGCCATTTCAAAAACTCATCAATCAAGGCCTGATCCTCGGCGAAGACGGGCAAAAAATGTCCAAATCCCGCGGCAATGTGGTCAATCCGGATGATGTGATTCGCGAGTATGGAGCGGATGCCTTGCGGCTTTATGAAATGTTCATGGGCCCGCTTGAGCAAGTGAAGCCGTGGCAGATGAAAGGTGTTGAAGGAGTTTCGCGCTTTCTGGCCCGCGTCTGGCGCTTGGCCTTTGAGGAAAAAGAAGATGGCTCGTGGGCAATTTCACAAAAAGTCCAAGACGTGCCGTGCTCCGATCTCACGCTGCGCCGCGTCGTGCATGAAACGATCAAAAAAGTTTCAGAGGACATCGAGAAGCTCAGCTTCAACACAGCCATCTCCCAAATGATGATCTGCACCAACGCCTTCACGCAAGCGACGGTGGTGCCACGCGCGGAATTTTTCATCTTGCTGCAATTGCTCAATCCATTTGCGCCGCATCTCACTGAAGAAATTCACGCCAAGCTCGGTGGCAATGGCATGTTGTGCGAAGGATCATGGCCACAATATGATGAAGCCGCATTGGTAAAATCCGAAGTGGAGCTCGTCATTCAAGTCAATGGTAAGCTGCGCGATCGCATCGTGGTGCCGTTAGATTTGGAGCAACCTGCGATTGAGGAAATTGCATTTGCCAGCCCAAAAATCAGCGAGCACCTCGCCGGTAAAACTTTGCGCAAAGTGATTTTTATCCCAGGAAAAATTCTCAATATCGTGGCCAATTAAACGCGGCATCACGCTCGGACCTATCCGAAAGTCCGTATTGTAAGCACGCGTATTTCAGAGCAGGCTAAGCGGACTCATTATGAGAATGAGTGACCATTGAATCGCCATGTTCCCTCGCCACACCTCATGTCTTAGGACTTTCATGACCGCTCTAACAACCACTGTTTTATCGTTAGGAAGCATCAGCTTGGCCGCGCCGGGCGAGTTGATCGATCTCGCCAGCTATGGCCTAACAGAATTAAAACCGGAGCAAGATGCCACACCGATTTTCCGCACAGCGATGGATGCCGCCCGAGCACGCAACGCCGGCGGCTTAAAAATTCCGGCGGGCACTTACCATCTGCATGCCGATTTTGCCTACGAGCAAAACCTCGCCGTTGCGAATAACGATCCGGGCATCAAGCGCGTGATTTTCCCGATCGATCACTTCAATGGATTCACACTCGATGCGGCGGGTGTGCAGTTTGTTTGCCATGGAGAAATCATTCCGATCAGTGTGGAAAATTCGCAAGATGTGGTGCTCAAAGGATTCAGCATCGATTGGCAGCGCCCGTTTAGTTTGCAAGGCCAAGTCGTCGCCGTGCATCCGGAAAAAAATGCATTCGATTTGAAGCTTCATCCAGAAGTTTGCTACGAGATGCGCGGCACTCGATTTATTTTCCGAGAAAAGCCGAGCCCGAATGCCAATACGTGGAAAGAATGGGCGCCACCCGTCACCGCCACGCTGGCGTGGGAGCGCAATTTGCAGTGGAATATGTGGTTCCGCGAAGATCGCCGCCCAGTGCCGGGCGAGCACATGCTGGCGATGGAGCCGGATCCGAAAGTCGAAGAACTCGGGCCGCATTTGATCCGGATTTTTGAGTCCACCCGCGTGATGCCAGAGCCGGGCATGGTCGTCATCGTCAATGGCATGTTAGATCCCAACCGCACCTCGCCGGCGATTCGCGTTTCCGACTCCAAAAATATTTTGTTAGAAGATGTGAAAATTCACCACGCGGGCGGCATGGGCTTGATTGGCCAACGCTCGGAAAATTTCACCCTGCGGCGCTACCAAGCAGTGCTGCCTGAAGGAAAAAATCGCTACGTCACGACCACTGCGGATGCCACGCACTTCAATGGCTGCCGCGGCGATATTTTGATCGAGGATTGCTTGTTTGAAAATATGTTAGATGATGCCACCAACGTCCATGGTTGCTTCGTCAAAATTGAAAAACACTACGGCAACACCCTGATCTGCGTGCGCGTGCACAGCCAGCAGCGCGGCCTAGAAATTGCCGAAGCGGGCGATGAGGTGCGCTTTGTAACGAGCTCAAATCTCCAAGGCTATCACGACACCAAAGTTGTTTCTGTTAGGGAATTGAATTCCGACCGTTTTGAGCTCACGGTGGACAAATTACCCGAAGGCGGGGTGAGAGATTTGTCAGGCCTGTATAATTTATCGTGGCAAGCGAATCTCACCTTCCGCAATAGCATCGTGCGCAATCACCGCGCGCGGACGATGCTCATCGCCACTTCGGGAAAAGTAGTGATCGAGGGCAACCGCTTCGAGCATTCGTCGATGGCTGGCATTCAGATGGAAGGCGATAATGGATTTTGGTGGGAGTCTGGCCCATCGCGCAATGTGCTCATTCGCAATAATGTGTTTCACAATAACGCGTCCGCCGTGCTGCGCATGTCGGCCGAGGTGGATGCCAAAAAATATCCAGATGCCGTTTACCACGGAGGGATTATTTTTGAAGATAACTTGATCGAGACCTACCATGGGAAAATCGTCGAAGGCCAAGCGATTGATGGTCTGATTTTCCGCAACAATCGGATCCGGCTCACCGATTTTGCGCCGCCATACGATCCGGAACTCGCCTCATTTGCATTTAACTCAGGACGAAATATGGTGATTTCTGGAAACATCTTTGAAGGCAACGAGCAAGTGCCATATCTCGATATCCACGCCGGCACACCTGCCGCAATGCCCAAGTTAGAAAACAATCAAAACATCAAGATCAAGCCATGAAAGCACTGACACTTTTTCTGTTAGGAATGGCAAGTTCTGCGCTGGTTGCGCAAACGGTGGGCGAGTCCAAGCCGCTCACCGCGGAGCAGATCGCTCAGAAATCGGTCAAGGTCGCCGCCGTGCAAATCACCGGACCTTGGCAATGGCAAGTTCCGACGGGCAAGGGCAACGATACCGCCGCGCCGCTGATTCCCTACATCGATCGAGCAGGCGCGGAAAAAGTGGACCTCATCGTTTTCCCCGAGCTTTATCTAGGCATGTTTCGCGTGCCCAGCCCGCAGACGAAAGCGATCGCCGCCGCTGCAAAGCGCAACCAAATTTACGTCATGGTCGGCTGTTTTGAGGTGATCAATGAGAAAGGAGAATACGGCAATTCCACGCTGATTTTTGACCGCAGCGGCGAGATCGTCGGGCGTTATTTCAAAGCCTATCAAGCCGTCGGCGGCCCGCCCTATTCGTGGCCACCCACGCCGGATGATCCTGAGTGGTTGATGAATCCGGGTGAAGAAACGCCGGTGTTTGATTTGGATTTTGGCAGAGTCGGCATCCTGACATGCTACGATGGCTACTTCCCGGAACTTTTCCGCCTGCTGAGTTTAAAAGGCGCAGAAATCATCATTTGGCCCAATGCGCGGCATGGCTTCATCGAGGACTACATTGTCAAAGCCAACGTCCATCAAAATTATGTGCACATGGTCACGTCCAATAAAGCGTTCGGCACCGGCACGATGATCGCCACTTGGCCCAAGGGCATTCAGGAAATCACCGAAGCGAAAGAAGGCTACATTTCCGGCACGCTCGATCTCGCCACCCTGCGCAATGCCCGTATCAACGCGCGGGAATTTCGCCAACGCCGCCCTGCGATGTATCAAGAATTAGCCAAAGATTGGGTGGTTTCAGAAAATTACGGAGTGCCCGAATCCGGCGTGAAAGTGCCCGTTCCATCTGCTGAGGCGAAGGCGAAAATCCTCAAAAATTCCGCGATCGAAGTGAAATAATCTCGGCAGATTGGCGCGAATTTTCCCTCCTGCGAAATCGGCCTAATTCTTGAGATCTTTCTTGTTTCAGGACACCAAATTTCTGAACATCGCGGTGCACTATGTCAGAGCAAGAGAACGATCCAAACCACGCCGCCACACAAGTCGGCGCCAGCCAAGCCTACGACGCGGCACAAATTGATAAACTGGAAGGTCTCGATGCGGTCCGCAAGCGCCCTGGCATGTATATTGGTGATCCCGACGAGCGCGGATTGCACCACTGCGTGTTCGAGGTGTTAGATAACTCGATCGACGAGCATCTAGCAGGTTATTGCTCGCGCATCAAAGTGGCCATCCACGTCGATGGCTCGGTATCCATCGCCGATAATGGCCGCGGCATTCCGGTGGACATGCATGAAAAATTCAAAATGCCGGCTGTCGAATTGGTCCTGACCAATTTGCATGCAGGTGGAAAATTTGGCCAAGGTGCCTACAAATACTCCGGTGGTCTGCACGGCGTGGGAGCCAAGTGCGTGAATGCTCTATCAGATTGGTTCAAAGCGGAGGTGATGCGAAATGGCAAAGTCCACCTCATCGGATTTGAGCGCGGAAAGACGACGCAGCCGTTGCATGTGATTGGCGATGTCGCGGTGGAAAAAAACGGCACGACCATCACCTTTTTTCCCGATGCCACCATCTTTGTGGATACCATCGAGTTCAAGTTTGATCGCCTCGCCACCCGCCTCCGCGAACTCGCCTTCCTCAATCCAGGCCTCACGATCGATCTCGAAGACCAACGCCCAGAGTCAGCAAAAAAAGCCACTTTTTTCTACTCCAAGGGCATCGAAGAATTTGTCGTTCAACTCGGCGAAAACAAAAATGTCATCCACGATTACCCGATCGTTCTGCGTGGCAAGCGCCAGATCGAGCTCGACTACGATGGCAAACGCACGATGGACGATGTCTTCGCAGACGTTGTTTTCCAATACAATGATTCTTATAACGATCAAATTCTGTGCTTCGCCAACTCCATTCCAAATGGCGATGGCGGCACTCACCTCACCGGCTTCCGCACCGCACTGACGCGCGGCATCAATCAATACGCCAAGGTCAATAAAATCCTCAAAGACAAGGATCCAGCCCTCTCTGGGGACGACGTGCGCGAAGGGCTCATCGCCATCATTTCAGTCAAAATGCCGAGCCCGCGCTTCAGCTCGCAGACCAAAGACAAACTGGTCAATTCTGAAATCGAAGGCGTAATCTCATCGATCGTTTACGAAGGATTGATGCAGTATTTTGATGAAAATCCGGCACTTGCCAAACGCGTCATCGAAAAATCTGTGAACGCCGCGCGCGCTCGGGAAGCGGCTCGCAAAGCCCGCGAAACCGTGCGCAAGTCGGCACTTTCCGGCGGTGGCCTACCCGGAAAACTCGCCGATTGCTCCGAGCGAGATCCCGCAAAATCCGAATTGTATATTGTCGAAGGTGACTCCGCAGGTGGCTCAGCCAAGCAAGGGCGGGACCGCCGGACGCAAGCGATTTTGCCTCTGCGCGGCAAACTGATCAACGTCGAAAAAGCGCGTTTGTATCGCTCGCTGCAAAACAAAGAAATCCAATCGATGATCACTGCGATCGGCGCAGGCATTGGCGATGGCGAGCAAGAAGGCGCCTTTAATATCGAAAAAGTCCGCTACCACAAAATCGTGATCATGACCGATGCGGACGTCGATGGCTCGCACATCCGCACGCTGCTTCTCACCTTTTTCTGCCGCCATATGCCGGATCTCGTGAAGCGTGGTTTTCTCTACATCGCGCAGCCGCCGCTGTATTTGGTCAGCCGCAAAAAACGCCAAGAATATGTGCAGGACAACGATCAGCTCAACCGCATCCTCATCGAGCTTGGAGCATCCGAAGTGATCATGCGGCACTACTCGAAAGAGCACATTTTCACCGAAGGCGAACTTCGCGTCATTCTGGAAAATCTGTCCTCACTCTCCCGTTACACCAAATCGATCGAAGGCAATGGCGGAAATTTCAGCCACTACCTCGCCGCTCGCGTGGGTGGGAAATTGCCGGAATTCATGGTCCGCGTGCGCACCGGCAATGATGAAGCGGTGCTCTATTTTTCTAACGAAGAAAACCTGCGCTCTTACGCTGCTCAAAATCGCGATTTGAAATTGTTTGATGAAAAACTCGACGAGGAAGAACTCGCCGCGCTCACCGGGCCATCACGACGCGCGAATCTTTACGAACTTCATGAGTCCAATGCGATTGCCCGCATCTTTTCTCGCCTCATCGAGTGTGGTATGGATGTGGACCAATTTACCAATGACGATCAGCCGCTCTATGAGCTGATCGAGGGCGAAGGCGAAAAAGAAAAAATCACTCCCATCTTTTCATTGTTAGACATCCTCAACAAAGTGTTAGAAATTGCCTCGCGCGGAGTGCAAATCAAGCGCTTCAAAGGTCTTGGTGAAATGAACGCCAAACAACTCTTTGAAACCACGATGGATCCCAACACCCGCCAATTTTTGCGCGTTCGGTTAGACGAGGACAATAGCGTCGAGGCCAACAAGATGTTCGAGGTGCTCATGGGCGATGTGGTCGAGCCCCGCAAGCGCTTCATCGAAGACAATGCACTCAACGTTCGCAATTTGGATGTTTGATTTAATCATCTCTCACATTTTCACACGGTGAATTCTTGTTCTTCTATCGGTATCGGTCTGGCTGGGTTTGGCACAGTTGGCTCAGGCGTTTGGAATACCTTGCAACGCAATGGTAAACTTATCTCGGAGCGCACTGCTGGCGGCACACTGTTAGAAATTGTTAGAATTCTTGTGCGAGACCTGCACAAATCTCGCGCCACCCATGAAGACGTGCCGACGGAGCTTTTCACAACCGATTGGCACGCGTTGGTCAATGATCCGGCGGTGGACATCGTCGTCGAACTGATCGGTGGCACAACAGATGCCTTCGAGATCGTGGCCGCCGCGCTGCGTGCAAAAAAGCCGGTGGTGACGGGAAATAAGGCACTTCTCGCAGAACGTGGGCGCGAATTATTTGCCCTTTCCTTAGAGCATGATACGCCGATCCATTTTGAAGCCGCAGTGGCAGGTGGCATCCCAATCATTCGCACAGTGCAGGATTCGTTTATCGGCAATCGCATTCTCTCTTTTTCTGGAATCATCAACGGCACTTCAAATTACATCCTTGGCCGCATGACCGATGCGGGGCTCACCTTTGAAGAAGCTCTTGGCGAAGCTCAAGCACTTGGCTATGCCGAGGCAGATCCCGCCCTCGATGTCAATGGATGGGATGCCGCGCATAAGGCGATTCTGTTAGCAACTCTGGCCTACGGCTTTCCGATCGATCCCAAGGAAATCCACGTCAGCGGCATCGATCAAGTGCGGCCAACTGATATTCATTTTGCCAAAAGTCTCGGCTACGCGGTGAAATTGTTAGCCGTCATCCGCGAGCATGAAGATGGCTCGGTGGAGTTGCGCTTGCAGCCGTCATTCATTCCAAAATCGAACATCCTCGCCTCAGTCCATGGTGTTTTCAACGCTGTCGCAGTGCACGGCGATGCGGCGGGAGAATCACTTTTCTATGGCCGCGGCGCGGGCCAAGACCCAACGGCATCTTCCGTCGTCGCGGATCTAGTAGAAGCGGCAAGATCATTGGGCCAAGCAAGCGGGCATCGTGGATTTTTACCCTACCGCGAATCGGGGCGGATCATGCCTGTGAGCGAAACATCCACCGCTTATTACGTGCGCTTTGATGTGACGGATCGCCCAGGAGTGATTGCTGAAATTGCTAAAATCCTTGCCGAACATCGCATCGGAATCTCCGGCACTCATTCGCCGGTCAATCCTAACAATCCCGATGCCGCGTTTGTCGATATGGTTTTTCTGCTGCACACCTGTCCATTTGGCCAACTGCAAGAGGCGCTGTTAGAAGTTAAAGCCCTTGATTGCGTCAACAGCAGCCCGGTGGTTTTCCGGATCGAAAGTCTCAGCTAAAATAATTGTTAGATTTCAAGCTGGGCGACAGCCATCGCGGCAATGCCTTCACCACGGCCGAGCGAGCCGAGCCGCTCGTGAGTCGTCGCCTTGATGCCTACTTTTCCGGCAGGAATGCCAAGAGCGGTGCCAATCGCTTCACGCATCGCCTCGCGGTAAGGCAATACTTTCGGCACCTCAGCGATGAGAGTGACGTCCACATTGACGATACGCAGACCTTCCTCATCGGCGAGAGTTCGACACTTTTGTAAAATTTCTAACGAACAAATCCCTTCGCAAGAAGGATCGTCGGGGGGGAAAAAAAAGCCGATATCGGGCTTGCCCATCGCGCCTAAGATCGCATCGGCTAGAGCATGGCAAACGACATCCGCATCAGAATGACCTAACAGACCCTGCGTGTGCGGAATCTCGATTCCCCCCAGCACCAAGCGGCGGCCATCTGCAAATCGATGCACATCATAACCGATCCCTATCATTTTAATTGTTAGATAATTTGTTCGATTGGGATGCGGCCATTGCTCGCCACAATCGACCATGCATCATCACTGATGGGAGTCAGATCGACTTTGCCACCTGCCGTTTCCACCAGCAATTGGCCGGCGGCAATGTCCCAAAGCGAGATGCGAGATTCGATATAGGCATCCAGTCTGCCGCAAGCAATGTAGGCCATGCCGAGTGCCGCGGATCCCATCATGCGCATTTTCCGTGCTTTGAGCGATGCACGGTGAAAGCGCTCAATGCCGGTGCGCAAGGCTTCTTCATCTTTGCCGCAGCCGACGAATAAAATGGATTCTGCTAGATTTTCCCGCGTGCTGGTTTTGACTGGGCGGCCATTGAGCATCGCTGGGCCGCCTTTTTCGACCGTCCACGTTTCTCCCACCATTGGATCATGAATGACCCCCACGCAGATTTCTCCAGCCGTGCGGAGCGCGATCGATACGCAGAAATGAGGAATGCCATAGAAAAAATTCACGGTGCCATCGATTGGATCGACAATCCATTGGCGCTCGGATGTCGAGCAACCGGCGATTCCTTCTTCGCCATAAAGAGCATCCCCAGGTCTTGCGTCTAACAAAATTTGCGTGATGAGGTCTTGCGATTGCTTATCGAGGGCGAGTTTGATGTCGTGATGAGTCGCCTCGTCCACCACCAAGTGCTGGCCAAAGTGTTCACGCAAGAGAGTGCCTGCGGCGAGTGCCGCGTGGGTTGCTAATTCTAAGTCTGTCATCGGTTGAGTTATATGTTGAGAATGATGTTTGCCAGTTCTTCGGCAAGATGAGATTTTGAGGATTGAGGCAAAGAAACACTGTGGTCTCGATAGACGAGCAGGACTTTATTTTCGTTGGCATCAAATCCAATTCCCGGCTGGGAAACATCATTGGCAATGATCAGGTCGCAGCCTTTGCCCAACAATTTTTCGCGAGCATGTTCTTCTAGCCGCTCAGTTTCTGCGGCAAATCCAATGAGCTTGCCAGTAAATCCCATCGGCTGGCGGATCGAACCCAGAATATCAACGGTGCGCACCAATTCCAGGATCAGACTCTCATCGTGTTTTTTAATTTTCTGCGCCGCAACCATCGCCGGGCGATAGTCGGCAACCGCCGCAGCGCAAATCACAATCTGCTGTCGTGAAATAGACTGCTCCACCGCTGCGTGCATCTCAGCCGCGGTTTCGATGCGTAAAAAATCGACAGCCTCGGGCACCTCCAAAATGGTCGGCCCGGAGACCAACAAAACGTGATGTCCCCTCGCGGCAAACGCACTTGCCAGCGCATACCCCATTTTGCCAGAAGAGCGATTCGTCAAATAACGCACCGGATCGATCGGTTCGCGGGTCGGACCAGCAGTGACAAGCACATTCACGTGCCCAGTGTGCGAGCTATGCGTGCCATGTCGATTCCCATCTCACTGGCCATCATCCGTAGAAATCGTAGAAATCAAGCCTGGCACCGCATCTAAGAAGCATGGAAACTGCGGATTCCAGCCAAAATTTCGCAATTTTTCGTTAGAAACGCGCTTATGAGTCCATCCGCGCTTGCGGTTGAGATCGCGTGGACCAGAAAACGGCATGGGAAAATCTAACATTTTTGCCAATGCTTGATAACAATCTAACTGACTTAACGGATGAGAATCTGATAGATTAAAAATATTTCCGTTAGAAATACCTGCTAGAACGAGTTGAACAATCGCACGCGCAGCATCATCTCGGTGAATTTGATTGAGGAATCGCCTGCCATCTTCTTCGAGCACTGCTTGGTTTGTTAGAAAATTGCGCAAGATCACGCTGCGTGCAGGACCGTAGATTCCAGCGAGCCGCGTCACCCATCCATTTGCTGTTAGAACAATTGACTCCGCTTCTAACAAAATTTTTCCTGTTTCACGATCGGGTGAAGCAGCAGAGGTTTCCGTGACCCATGAGCCGTCAGTCTGGCCATAGACGGATGTGCTCGAAGTGAAAAGCAGCGGCACGCCAGGAAAAGTAGCTATGAGGTGACGGCAGCCATCCGCATAAACTTTCTGATAGGCCTCGGCACCTCCGCGCCCAGAAGCTGCGCAATGCACCATTCGCTCGCAGCGAGGCAGGCGTGCGACTTCTTCAAGGCATGAAACATCACATGCCAAGGTGCCCTCACTTCCTGTGAGTGAGGTGGCGATGACCTCGCATCCGTGCTGGCGAAATTCTTGTGCGATTGCTTGGCCAAGGTAGCCATGGCCGATGAGGAGGATTTTCATGGCTTCACGAAAATCCAGCCCAGCACCTGCAAGCAAGAAAATCTCATCGATGGCGGCATGCTAACCCGGATATTCTCCCGCAATGAAGCCCTGCAATTGTTGGATGGTATGATGCTGCGAGCGAATCACCCAATTCACAAGATCTCCCATGCTAACCAAGCCGATCAAGCGCCCATCGTCCATCACCGGCAGGTGGCGGATGCGGCGCTGCAACATCAGCTTCATGCAAGATTCCGCGCTGTCTTTGGAATTTGCCACCACAGCGGGGCGGCTGACGATTTCTCCAACAAGTGTGTCCCGCGAGGTTCTACCACGCAGCACCACTTTGCGGCTATAGTCTCGTTCTGAGAGCACGCCGATTACTTCGCCGTTTTCCACACAGACCAATGCACCAATATTTTTTTCGCCCATCAGGCGGATGGCATCATAAACCGAATCATTCGGATGTGTGGTCCAAACCTCACCTGATTTGTTGTGCAATAAATCGTAAACAGTTCCTTGAATTTCCATGGGTTTCTCCTTTTTGATGTTCAAACATATTGAGCATTCATCACCAAGAGGTCAAGCGAGCAGAAAAATAAGGCTTACAGCAAAAAACAAAAATGCCGCCATGGGCGAACCCACGACGGCATTTGAGCGTTAGGTCTTAGAGATGACGGCTAATTATTTTTTAGCAGCGCGCTTCTCTTCAATCGCAGCTTGAGCAGCGGCCAAACGTGCGACTGGCACACGGTATGGCGAGCATGAAACATATGCGAGGCCGAGCTTGTGGCAGAAGCCAACCGACTCAGGATCACCGCCGTGCTCACCGCAGATGCCGAGCTTGATGTCCGGACGAGTTTTGCGGCCTTTGGCCACGGCGATTTCCATTAGCTGGCCAACGCCCGTGGTATCCAATGTGGCAAATGGATTTTTCTTAAACACTTCTGCTTCCGTGTATGGCAGCAAGAACGAACCCATGTCATCACGGCTGATGCCGAGCGCAGTTTGTGTTAGATCGTTCGTGCCGAAGCTGAAGAATTCTGCACCAACGGCAATTTCATCCGCCGTGAGAGCACCACGCGGGACTTCAATCATGGTCCCAACTTGATAGTCGAATTTGATTTTTTTCTCAGCCATCACTTCCTTCGCAACGCGATGGACGATCTCAGCTTGAAGGTCGAATTCTTTCTTGAACCCAACTAGCGGGATCATCACCTCAGGCTTCACTTTGATTTTCTTTTTCGCAACTTCTGCTGCGGCTTCAAAGATGGCGCGTGCTTGCATCTCGGTGATTTCCGGATACGCGACGCCGAGGCGACATCCGCGGTGGCCTAACATCGGATTGAATTCGTGCAAATCATGCACACGTTGAATGATGCTCTCAACTTTCACGCCGAGGGTTCGAGCCAAGTCCAGCTGCTGCTCTTTGCTGTGTGGCAAAAATTCATGCAGCGGCGGATCTAACAAACGAATGGTAGCGGGGAAGCCTTTCAATTCGGTGAAAATTCCGATGAAATCTTTACGCTGATACGGCAACAACTTCGCAAGCGCTTTTTGGCGAGCATCCAGCGTCGTCGCGAGGATCATCTCGCGCATGGCGTCGATGCGGTTGCCTTCAAAGAACATGTGCTCAGTGCGAGTCAGGCCGATGCCGGTCGCTCCAAATTTCATCGCGATGCGAGTTTGTTCTGGAGTGTCTGCATTGGTTCTAACAGCAAGACGTGTTGCCTGCTCACACCACTTCATCAGTTGCAGGAAGCTCTTGAATTTCTCAGTCTTCAGTGCGGCTTTATCGTTGGAAACAATGCCAGCAATAATTTCTGATGGAGCTGTTTTGAGTGCGCCACCATAGACTGAGCCACTGGTGCCATCAATGGACATGAAGTCCCCTTCTTTGAACGTCTGGCCAGAAGCCGTGACGGTTTTTTTATCGTAATCAATTTCCACACCTGCCGCGCCACAAACGCAGACTTTGCCCATTTGACGAGCAACCAAGGCCGCGTGCGATGAGACGCCGCCTTTGGATGTTAGAATCCCTTCGGCAGCGATCATCCCGCGAAGATCTTCTGGGCTGGTCTCGGTGCGGACTAACAGAACTTTCTCTCCGCGAGCTTCTGCAAG
This sequence comes from Verrucomicrobiota bacterium, assembly GCA_004294095.1. Taxonomy (GTDB): domain Bacteria; phylum Verrucomicrobiota; class Verrucomicrobiia; order Verrucomicrobiales; family Akkermansiaceae; genus Luteolibacter. The sequence goes on along the minus strand of RDZR01000037.1, from coordinate 33,027 downwards.
CACTGCACGTTCTGCATTGAGGTAAATTTTTCCTGATGCAGCACCTGGGCCCGCTGGTAATCCGGAAGCGATGACTTTCGCTTTCTTCGCATCTGCTAGATCGAAAATGGGTGCGAGCAATTGATCTAACTGATCGGCCGGATTGCGAAGCACGGCAGTTTCCCAATCGATGAGTTTTTCTTTCACCATGTCCATCGAGAACTTCAGTGCAGCTGCAGCCGTGCGTTTTCCGTTGCGAGTTTGCAACATGAACAGCTTGCCTTCTTGCACCGTGAATTCCACGTCTTGCACATCTTTGAAATGCTTTTCAAGAATCGCGCGGACTTTCATCAACTCCGCGTAGGGCTTCGGCATTGCAGCTTTCAATTTGCTCACCGGCTCTGGGGTGCGCACACCAGCGACGACGTCTTCGCCTTGAGCATTGATGAGGAACTCACCATAAAACTCGTTGGCCCCGTTGGCAGGATTGCGGGTAAAGGCAACGCCCGAGCCAGAAGTATTTCCGGTATTTCCATAAACCATCGCCTGCACGTTGACGGCAGTGCCCCACTCAGCAGGAATGTTATATTTCCGGCGATAGACAATCGCGCGGTCATTCATCCACGAGCTAAAGACTGCGCCTGCTGCGCCACGAAGTTGATCCCATGGATCATTCGGGAAAGTTTTTCCAGTGCGCTTTTTCACCAACGCCTTGAAGCGGGTAACAAGCTCTTTGTTATCCTCTGCTGTTAGATCAGAGTCCACCAAGTCTTTTCCATAGACTTCGTGTTTGTATTCTTCGATGACGGTTTCAAACGGCTCGTGATCTTCACCTTCCGCTTTTTGCACGCCAAGCACGACGTCGCCATACATTTGGATAAAGCGGCGATAGCAGTCCCATGCGAAGCGCTCATTTTTGGTCACGGTGGCAAGAGCCAAGACCGTCTGATCATTGAGGCCGAGGTTGAGAATGGTGTCCATCATTCCGGGCATTGAGTCACGAGCACCGGAGCGCACAGCAACTAACAGAGGCAAGCCTTTAGCATCGCCAAACTTGGAACCCATGATTTTTTCCATGTTTCTAACACCTGCTTCCATCTCAGCTTGGAGAGTCAGCGGATAGGATTTCTTGTTAGCGTAGAAGTAGGTGCAAACTTCTGTTGAAATGGTGAATCCTGGAGGCACTGGCAAACCAATGCGCGTCATCTCGGCGAGGTTGGCTCCTTTGCCGCCTAGCAATGGCTTCATTTTGCCATCGCCATCAGCCTTACCGGCTCCCCAATTGTAAACGTATTTTACTTTTTTGTTAGAAGCGGTTTGCTTCACTGCGGATTTTTTAGCTGCGGGTTTAGCAGCCTTTTTTTTGGTGGCCATCTTGGTGGATCGTATCGTGTTTAGAGCACTGCATCGCCCATTTCTAACTAAACTGAAGAATAGCTAAAGGTATGCAGGCGCGGCAGGCTATGCAGGCGGCTGCAAGGTGTCAATCAGCCAGTTACAAGAAGCGCTTGAAAAAAGAACCGCCTTAAAAAGCGAGGCATCTTCAGCGCAAACCGCGCAAGAGGAACTCGGCGTTCGACTTCGTCGCGCGCAAGTTAGTAAGCAGCGTTTCAATGGCATCGCCTATCGGCTGCTGAGCTAATTGTTTGCGCACATCGACCACGCGAAGAAATTCATCAGGATGATAGAGGCGATCATCATTGCGGGTGCCGGATTGTGGAATATGAATCGCGGGATAAACACGCCGCTCGGCAAGTTCTCGATCGAGACGCACCTCCATATTTCCAGTGCCCTTAAATTCTTCAAAGACGACATCATCGAGGCGACTTTCCGTTTCGACCAATGCCGTGGCGAGAATGGTGAGCGAGCCACCTTCCTCCACGTTGCGGGCGGAGCTGAAAAATTTGCGGGATTTTTGTAAAGCTGCGGGACTCACTCCGCCCGAGCCGATCGGGCCACCTTGCATCGCCGAATTATATCCGCGAGCAAGACGCGTCAAACTATCTAACAGAAGAATCACATCTTTGCCTTGCTCGACCAGACGCTTCGCACGCTCAATGACCAACTCAGCAACTTGCGCATGGCGCTTCGGTGCTTCGTCAAAGGTCGATGCAAAAACTTGCGAGCCGACGGTTTCTTCAAAGTCGGTGACTTCTTCAGGCCGCTCATCTAACAGCAAAATAATCAACACCGCTTCCGGATGGTTTCTGATGATGGAACGAGCGATTTGTTTGAGTAAAATTGTTTTTCCGCCGCGCGGTGGAGCGACGATGATGCCGCGTTGTCCTTTGCCAAGTGGAGCGATAAGATCGATCACGCGCACGCCAAGAAAATCCGGTCCTTCACCTTCCAAATGGATGCGTTGGTCGGGAAACAACGGGGTCAATCGATCAAAATCTGTAGGCGCTTGATAGTCAGTGAGCGGGATTCCTTCGATCTCGATGATTTCAGAAACTGATAGATATTTTCCACGTTCGCGCGGTGGTTTGATGCGCACCTTGAGAAGTTGGCCGACGCGCAGGCCATGATCGCGCAGAAAATGGCTGCCAAGGTGAATATCATCCTGCCCAGGACGAAAGCTGCGGGCCGGATCGCGCAGCATGGCGAAGTTATCTTTGCCAATTTCAATGATGCCTTCTGCTTCGAGCTGCGTGCCCTCGCTACCGTAAAAGCAGCATAATTCGTAAATCAGTTGGCTTTTTGAGATACCAGCGGAAATACGTGCAGGCACGGTTTCTGCCATCGCTTGCAACTCAGCAAGAGGCTTTTCGCGAAATGCTTGGAGATGGATCACGGCAGGATCGACGGGTGCGATCGCCGCGGATGCGGAATTTTCAGGATCATTCATCATAAGTTCTTGGGCAAAGCGGCGGGCTTGTGATTCTAACAGCGAAGGCGGTCCTTCATTCCAAAATACCAAATCCGCGAGGGAAATTTTTTCAAAAATTGAGAGTTGAGAAGACACCATTGCTTGCGCAGTTGCCGGATCGAGACCGTTGCGAGCTGCGAGTCGTTGCATTTGGGTAGCAGGAGAGCACGCGACAACGAGGACACATGCTGGCCCAATGGTGAATTTCTTTTCAAAGAAAAGCGGAATCTCGACGATGCAGAATTCCGCACTTTTTTTAGCAGCGAGCTGCAAAAAGGCAAGACATTCCTCGCGCACCCGTGGGTGAAGTATCGCTTCGAGAGTGTTTCTTGCCAGCTCATCCTGAAAAACCCGCTCGCGGAGTTGCTTGCGAGACAAGGTTCCGCCGGCATCGAGCATTTCATCGCCAAACGCTTCGATCACTTTTTGCCGAACGATGGCATCCTCTGCCAATAATCGGTGCACTGAGGCATCGCAATCAAAACGGTGAGGCGTTGGCAGCATTTGCTCTAACAGTTGGGCACAGGTCGATTTCCCGGTTGCGACTCCGCCTGTTAGAATGATGACTTGCATACGATGGATAAGGCTGCTGGATAAGCGGCACCCCGCAATAGAAAAACGGCGAGGATCGCGATCCCCGCCGTTTTGAAATAATCAATCAATCTTCATCAATTGAACAAAGAACTCATGGAGCCGGAGGCATATCGATCGCTGGAAGAACTCCTCCATCCATGCCGGAGGTAGCTCCAAATCCTGCCGAGGCACTATCTACCCCACGAAGCGGACGGCCTGTGGAATCGATGATTTGTGCTGAAACGAAGATGATCAGATTCGATTTGATGCGATTTTCAGCCTTCGTTTGGAACAGACGTCCAATGATTGGAATATCGCCAAGAATCGGCACTTTATCCTCAATATTTTGCACATCCTCACGGACCAAACCACCGAGTGCTACCGTGTAACCATCATAAATGGTCAGTGAAGTATTGACTTTACGAGTAGAGAAGACCGGCATCTCGATGCGGTTTTCAGTAATGATCGAGACCACTGGATTGCCCAAGGCATCGGAAGACGGTGCTTGGATCGGGCTGCCGTAGTTGACGAATCCTTCAAACTCAACAATCTCAGGGACAAATTTCAGATCGATGATGAAATCGTTTTCACTGATATTTGGCTCAATTTCCAATGTCACACCCGTGTTGCGGGTGGTAAAGGCTGTCGGCGTTGCAGGAGTGACCGGGAAGCCACCGCCACCACCACCACCAAGGCCTAAACCAAAATCGCTGGTAGAACCAACGCTATTTGGAAGTTCTGGGGGCTCATATTCTGTCGGGTAGATAAATTCGCGAATAATTTCAATCGAAGCTTTCTGGCCAGATTTCGCAGTAATCGAAGGCGCCGTCATCAAGTCCGTGCCTTTTTTCTGAGAGAGTCCGCGCATCATCATTTGCACATAACCATCACTGAAGAGTCCAGTGAGTGACATGATCCCTGGAGCGACGTTGGCGCGCTGGGCAGTGCGGTTCGGGTTATTCAAGATTGCATCGATGCTGTTACGATTGATGGCTTGGTCACCACTCCGCAATCCATTGGTCACGGCATTGTCCACAAATTGGGATGGGTCCGCTGGGACACTTGGAATGCTGACTCCATCGATTTCGCTGACGAAATCATTTCCGGTGCGCCCACCTTGGTTACCGATTGTTCCGCCTGAGCCAAAGAGTGTGTTTGCACTAAGGCCGAATGGATTGATGATCCAATCAAAACCAAGCTCGTCGCTATTTTCTTGGGAAATTTCGACAAATTTGGTGGTGATTTTAACCTGTTTGGGCTTGCCGGCAATGGATGCCTGCACGAGTGCCTCCACCTTGTCTAACTCGGACGGCACGTTGTTGACCAATAGTGTGCCGTTGTTGCTAAGAGTCGCAGAACTACCCTCACCAAAAGCGATTCCATTTTGCTTGAGTAGCTCCATGATTGGAAGGCGCGGTGCGATCGCACTGGCGCCACCAGCTGGAGCACCGAATGGATCATCAGCGGCAGCGCCCGCTCCAGTCGCTCCCCCTCCGGAGGAAATGGATGTTGCGAAATCAGGTGGAACGCGGAACGTGCGAGTGAACAAATCTTGGCTCTGCTCAACAAGTGAAACAAGCGTCACCGAGAACTCATCAACTTTATATTGGAGTTGAGTTTGCTCACAAATGTATTGCAGGGCGACGGCCAACGGCACATTGCGAATACGCAGCTCTTTGATGCGCAATGCAGATGGATCTGCAACTCCAAGCGCGGGCGCGGCATCCGCTGCACCTGCATCCAAACCTGCATCCGCTGCAGGGGCCGCAGTGTTTGTCCGCGGGCGGCGAACCACAAAGTTAATTCCTTTTTTCTCAGGATCTAATTCTTTGGTGTCCAGCTCGATTGAGCGCTGGCGGAGGAAATCAACTGCTTCTTCAACCGTGGTATCTTCAAAGTTAACTTGAGGAATAATGATCGAACGTAATTTATCGGTGATGTAAGCTACTCCAGTGTTTGAATTATCAGTGGTGAAGTTGTCAGGGCCATCGGTTGGCGAGAGCGGAGGGACGGCAAGTTCCCACGCTTGATCAACCTGCATCAGAAGCTCAGCACGGGTGTGATCATAAGCAGCACGATAGTAATCGGTGCGTGCTTGGGAGAGCTTTTCTAACCCGCGTCGTGCAGCCGAATTGTAGGGATCCACGCGGAGAACCTCTTCATATTCCCTCTTGGATTGATCGTATTTACCAAGGTTATAATTGCCCTCGGCCATGTAAAGGCCGCGACGCACACGATCGACATTTTGGGTGTGCTCATAGGTCAATGCTGGATTGGTGCGAATCGGATCGTCTAAATATCCAAGTTCGCGTTTTGCATCGAAATTGTTCGGATCAAGTGTGATGACTTGGTCGAGCATCGTGCGAGCTTCGGAGTATTTCCCGACTTTACGATACTGCTGGGATAGAGCCACGCTCGCGTCGCCCAAGTGAGCAACGTAGCTTGCACGGCGATCGGCAACCATCGGCGCATCTGGCAGACGATCCACAGCTTGACGATACTTATCGACAGCCATTTGGTAATCACCTTTGGCGTAAGCAGCACGCCCCTCGAGAATCAAAGCATCGGCTTCTGAAACGGCGTTTTGGCGGCGGAGCATTTCGCGCTGAGCGAGCCCGCTCATGCCATATCCGCCTTCACCAGCTGAGGCGGCCGGAATCATGGCCGGAATGGTGGCGGCGACCGCCATGAGAGCGAGAGCAACGCTACTTGTTCGATAAATAGGAGTTTTTTGCATAGTTGGCTGTGGGATTCTGTCGATGTTTTGAGGAATTGAAAAGGTATTTTTCTTAGAATTACGGATCTATTTTAGGCATGTTGCCTTTTTCGATTTCGACGAGTGTTTTTTCACCTGCATCATTGGTGTGTTCGACCTCGATTTTTTCGGGAGTAACTTTTTTCAGGAAGTATTGTTTTTTCGGAGCATCGGGAGGCACAGCAAATGCGGTATTTTCTTCGATGACGAATTGGCGACCATTTTGACCGAGTGCTTCGAGCGACATCACCGCGCTGCGGTCATATTGAATAAACTCATTTTTGCGTTGCTCTGGGAGTGGTGATGGCAACTCATAGATCACGCCTTTTTTGTTTGGGCGTTGATCTTCAATTCTTACAATCATCACATCCATTTCGACGTTGATGTTTTTATTCAGCTCTTTGCGAACTTCTGAGCTTAAGAGCTTGAAGCGATTATCCATCGGCGGCTTGGCAAAAAATGTTTGCCCAGGAGCGATGAGATTCATGCCGCCTGTGGTGTTGGTGCGGCGAGTGGTATCTTCATATCTGAATGGGAAGCTACCGTTACTTTCATAGCTGGGACGCAAGACCCATCCTAAGCTCTCGTCTTTGACATACATTAATTTAGCGATCAACGAAGGAATCGCTGCTGGATTATTTGGGTCCGTTTTCGCGTTGAATTCTTCGAGGTTGGAGAAACCATCGCCATCAGGATCTTGCTGTGGTGAGTCTGAGAAACCTGGGTCAATCCGATTATCGATCCACCATTTGTTAGGGATCGGGGGGTGAATCATCTCGCCTTTGAAGGGATCGAGCGGTTTGGTCGGCTCTTTACTGGCGACAAAAAGCGGGATCCCAACAAAAAGATCGACTGCTCGGCCATCGACTTCTCCTGACTTCCAGTTGCGATCCATGCTGAGGGAAGCAATGGCCTTGGGCACATGGTCGGCATTGGTGACAGCAGTGTTGTTATTTCCACTACCGGCCATATCCATGGTGAAGTTTTCGCTGACTGAAGCAAACTTGCTCCAACCGAGGTAAAGCACACCGAGAGCGACCACTGCAGCACCGCCAAGGGCTGCTTTTTCGTAATTTTGAGAGAACCAAGACATGGTTTGTGAAATAGATAAGAAAGGTTTTTAAGGGAGTGGTTTCGCAGGCAAAAATTGCAACACATCGTAGCGCAGAAAAACGCGAATATCTTCGCTGCCAAGAACAGGCGCCAAGATCCTCACTGAGGGTGCGGCAGGCTGTGGCGCAGCGGCGGCTGGCTCGGACGCAGCGGCCTCATCTCCGGGAAGCGAGCCGAAAACACTTTGCTCTTCCGCAGGCGCAGCCGCTGGAGATCCTGTAGAAGCTTTTGCCTCTTTTTCAAATTTGGCATCCGATGCCTTCGGCGCTTCCTTCTTCATGTTGATGACACGCATCGAGCGGATCACCACATAATGAGGACTTGGATTGGAAATCGCTCCGATGAATTCGCGCACAGATCTTTCAGACCCAACAAAAGAAAGTTCAAACGAATGTTTGCGCGCGGCATCATCCGGACCCGGAGTAAATGTCTGCCCAATTTCCTCTGCCAGTGGCTCGCGGTAAAAATTAACCAGCCTGACTGGCCGCGCCTTGGCTAATTCCTGCAGCACGAATTGGGACGCGTTGAGTTGATAGTTGAGCAAACCTGTCACCGGTGCTGCCGGCAATGATGTCCGGAAGCTCTCAAATCCGCTAAAAAAACCTTCCGGCAAGGCCGTGGATGATTCTTCAAACGCTTTGACAAGACCGGCATCCACATCCTTTAAACGATTGGTGAAATCTTGGGGCGAGGTATTGGTGATTTCTTTGGGGACATACTTGCCGTAGGCCGCTTGGATGGACTCAACCGCCGCGCGATATTCTGCCAAGGCTTTGGTTTTGCCATGGACATTTTCCGTCTTCGGATAAAGCGGCAAGCTCTCAAAGCTGCGCGCTTCATCAGCTGCTGCCTGGAATTTAGACAATTCCTCTTCATAACGCCCCGCCGCAGATGATCCAAAAAAGTAAAGTCCAGCGATGCAGACCAAGGTCACGCCAATCAAGCCTGCGACAAATTTATTCTCTTTAATCCAACTCATGATAATGGGAAAGTGGTAATCTCAGTAAAATTATTTGATCGCGATGCTGCGGACCAAGGGAAGGTTTATTTCAAATGGAAGGCCGAAATCTCCGGACTTTCCACTGATGGTGATGTCTAACAATTTATCATCGCCAAGCAGCACATCCGCTCCATTTGCGTCTTTTACCGTAAAGGCAAAGATGGTGGATTTACTGCGCAGATTGTTAAGTAGTTCTGTCACGATGTTTTGGCTCTTGGGATTGGCCCGCCAAAATCCTTTGATGCGAATCGCATTGGCCATGGGCACCGACGGGGCTGCTTCTTGAGCTTCTCTACGGCGCGAGTTCGGATCTTCCTCAATGGTGGCTTCTTCAGCTGCCATCAGGTTGGATGTGCCATAGGCAGTAGTTAGAAACTCTTCCTTAATCACAGAAACTCCTGTTCTAGAAGTAGGGTCGATGCGCCCTGTCGCCGTGCGGGTCAGTGGCGAGAGTGGATTGTAGTTTGTGATAGGATCCAAATCAGTGATCCACACAGCATCGCTGGCAAAGGCACCACGAATTTCAGACAAGAGATCCAACCAAGATGTGTGGGCGATTTCTAGATCAACGTAACTGGAGGCGATTTTCTGGAGCTCCCCCTCTTTGCGAAGCAATTGATCCAACTGAGATTTGATCGGCGCCAATGTATTCCGCTGCTCTTCCATTTTTGCCGCCTCCGACTTCGCATTTGTGGCCGCCATATTTTGGAAGACCGCCCAGCCAGCCACGCCTAAGATCAACATTGCCGCGGCGGCGAGTAAGAATGGCTTGCGCTTTACGGCTGCTCGTTGCTGAGCGACTTTGTGCGGCACCAAATCAATATGCAGAGAGGATTTGCCGATTCCGCGCAGCCCCAGGCCGACAAGCTCTCCCATCATATGGCCTTCGCTTTGCACCTTTTCTGCGTCCACGCCTTTACCGAGGGCGAGATTGCCGATTGGGTTAAAATACTCGACGGGTAAGTTGAGTTTCTCATTAAACAATTCAAGCGTATATGGTAAATTGGAACCGCCGCCTGCAAGCATCACACGGCGAGGAGCACTGCCGCCGTGCTGGCTGCGATAGAAATTCGTCGTGCGGGAAACTTCAGCCGGTAATTTCGTCAGCGCGTTACGAATAATTGTGGCCAATGCCGCAACCGATTCATCCAACTGCTCTGTATGCCCTCCACCTAGAGCAACCAAGCCATTCTGGATTTTTTGCAGCTCGGCATCGTCGTAGCTGATGTTGTATTCCTTGGCAATCGCAGAAGTCACAGCAACCCCACCGTGTGGCACGCTACGCGTGAAGAATCGACGCCCTTCGATGTAGAGCAAATTACTCGTTTTGGCACCGATATCGATGAGCAAGATGGTTTCTTCAGGATAGCCGTAACTCGCACGAAATGCGTTATAAATGGCCATCGGCGCCACATCCACTTCAATGGTGGCCAAGCCGCTGTCATTCACGGCACTATTCATCTCGTCCAAGGCATCCGATTTGATGGCGACGATGACGACTTCTTTCTCACCGGTGCCTTCGAGCAATTCATAATCCCAAATCACCTCTTGCAAAGGAAATGGAACGTGCTGCTGCGCTTCAAAGGTTACGAGTTGCTCGATGTTATCATCTTGAAGCGGCGGTAGCTTCACAAAACGTGTGAAGACTGACTGCCCAGAAATCGCGTAGCGAGCTTTCGTCTTCCCAACCTTGAGGCGCTTGGCCAGGCTATCGATGGCGAGGCGTGTTTGGGAAGCACGCATCGCATCAAGCGAGGGATCTGCTGAAATGCTTTCCGAATCGTAACCTTTAAGAATGAGAGCACCATTTTTAGATGCTTCGAAAATCGCCATGCTTACGCGCTGGGATCCGATGTTGAGTGCGACAGTTGTCTGCGTATCAGCCATGATGCAATGAGAGGTTTAAAAAATCTTAGAGTCGATGAACGAAAAATTATTGAGCTGAAGTGCCTACTTCCGCATAGCGGTCCCACCACATCGCGTGGAATGGGGTCTCCTTTTTCGAGAGCAGAGGCACGGCTTCGCTGCGTGCAATTTTATCAGAGGCCGTGTTCCACCAACCCGGCTTACTCTTGTTAGTATCTTCTGCAACTTTAGCACCATTGACGTGCACTTCGAAGCCGACCAGCTCGACTGCGGCTTTAGCACTTCCCGCAGATCCAGTCAGCCGCATGATCGAAGCAGGCGATAAATAGACAGAACAAAAAATTGGCTCCTCTAACGGAATATTAACGTAATCAATATCTTTGGACAAAAGCAAAAATGTGCCCGGCTTATCTGGATTCTTCACTGCAATAAACCACTTCACTGTAATTTTATCTGCCGTCTTAGATGGCGGTGCTGGACTCATCGAGACGGTTACCTCTGTCTCCACCTCTAACCAATTTTTCGGCTTAAATCCTTTTTGCTTGCCGCCGCTAAATTCGGGTGATGGCAGCTCTTCAAACGCAAGTTTCTGCGGCACCACTCGGAATGCTTGAGCCATCAAAGGCAGCGTGCCAGTCGTGGCAAAGATCAGACATACAGACAGTAAAATGCGTTTCATATGGCGTGATGAGTTGGGTTTAGAAAGACGCTAGGGAATTGCTTCTTAGGTTGACCAGAAAAATGTCGATTTTTGGCAATTTTTCATCAGATTACGCAAATCGCCCATATCTCGCCTACACAAGCGATTGACTCCAATCACTTTGGCGAGCATCACTCGGGCATGGCAAACGTCGATTTTTCCATCATCTCTTGGTGCCAACCGCTCGTCGTTGCCAGTGCGGGCAGTGCCGCAGAACTGGCGGCATGCGATGAGTCGTGCTGGCCGAGTCAGTTCGATTTGTTAGAAATCCGCATGGACATTTTAGCCCGTGACGGCGCACCAATTCAAAAGTCCACTTGGGATCATCTCCGCGCTCTGCCGTTGTTGTTTACCGCGCGCTGCCAGAGCGAAGGAGGTGCGACCATGGCCACTGCGGGTGAGCGCACAGCATGGCTGTTAGAAGCATTAGATGATGCCGCGCTTATCGATATTGAACTCGCCAGTGTAGAGCACATGAAAAATCTGATAGATTCTGTTAGGTCGCGTGGTTTGCCATGGATTGCATCGAGTCATTTCTTTGACAAATTACCAGAACTCGGAATTCTAACAGATGCCGTAGCGCACGCAAAAGAAGCAGGTGCACATGCGTTTAAAATCGCGGCCATGCTGCACTCGGTGGATGACATCGTTAAGCTAACAGATTTTCAAAAAGCAAATCACGGCATCCCAGTGGCCACCATGGGCATGGGCAAATTAGCACCTGCATCGAGGCTTCTTTGTGCCCAATACGGCAGCGTCTTAAATTATGGATTCTTAGGTGAGCGGGCGACGGCACCAGGACAATGGCCGGCGGCATTGCTCAAAAATGGCATTGATCTGTTAGAAACTATTTCTATCTAACATAAACAACTGGTGCATCTGGCAGTGCTTTCATAAATGCTTGCCCGTAGCGCTTCGTGTGGATCCGGTTATCCAAAATACAAACCCATCCTTGATCGCTCTCCGTGCGAATCAAGCGACCAATCCCCTGGCGCAGCTTGAGAATTGCTTCAGGAACTGAGTAATCCATAAACGAGTTGCCACCTGCGGCTTGAATCGCCTCTAGGCGGGAAGCAACCAATGGATGATCCGGCACTGCAAATGGCAAGCGTGTGACGATCACATTCGAGAGTGCCTCACCCGGCACATCCACACCGGTCCAAAAACTATCTGTGCCAAACAAGACGCTGTGGGTGTCTTTACGAAATTCCTCAATCATTTTGTGGCGCGCCATCCCCTCGCCTTGCAAGATCATCTGCCATCCTTGTTTTTTCAAAAATGGTGCCACTCGTTTTGCAGCATCTCGCATCGTGCGGTAGCTGGTAAATAAGACAAAGGCTCGGCCTTGACTTTCTAACAGCGCTTGTTGGATGCCGTCTGCTAACTGCTCATCGTAGCGCGGTGTGCCCGGATCCGGCACTGATTGATAGATCCGCACTTGCATTTGCCGCGAGTAATCGAAGGGGCTACCAATGCATAGCGCGCGCGCTTGATCGGCACCCACGCGCTTGCGAAAATAGTTCAACTGGGGATCTCCCACCGCCAACGTCGCGCTTGTTAGAACCAGACTTTTTTTCCCCTCGAAAAGCAATGGCTTTAGCTTCGTCGCCACATTGATCGGCGCGGCTAACAAAGAAAACTGCGGCTGCTCGCGGCCGCTACTTTCCACCCAGTAAACATTATCTTCGTCTGATTGATCTAAAAAAATAGCCAGTGCGCCATGAGTCTCGCGCAAGCGCTGGGAGGCCTCCTGCAGCTCCGAGCGCGTATTTTCACTTTTCACCTCATCTGCTAGAGTATCGATTTCTTGCCATAATTCACGCAGAGGGCCGCCGAGGCGATTTTCCACCCAATCGGATTCACGCACGCGGCATTCTTTGGAATACTCACCAAAGTGTGCCCTCTCGCCTACCGTGGAAAAAAAATCGCTGGTGGCATGCAAGGCGCGCTCCACCGCTTGCAAAACCGATGCTTTGCGAAACGTTTTGAGCATGCCCTTGCGCGTCGTCGGATGATACAAGCGCTGGAGATCGAAGCGCAGACCCGATTCTGAAACACGCAACCCAAGCTGGCTCGCGGCGACTTGCTCAATGGTGTGGGCCTCATCTAACACCGCAAAATCGTTAGGAAATAAAAACCCTTCGATCTTATTTTGATCATCGGACTCATTCAAATTTTCCGTATGCAGCAATGCAAAAAACAACGTGTGATTCACCACGATCAAACGTGCATCCGCCGCCGCTTTTCGCGCTTCTTGGAAAAAACAATCCCCTCGCGCGCCACAATGACGCGCGGTGCAAGAAAAAGCCTCACTGCATACTTGCAACCAGACTTTCATCTGCGGCTGGAAATCCAAATCACTCAAAGTGCCATCGCGCGTATGCTCAGACCATTTTCGAATCGCTCTGAGTTCTTCAACCTCGCTGGTGGTGAACAGATCTTCAGCCTGCTCTAAGGCACTGCGCAAACGCCTCGGGCATAGATAATTTTGCCGCCCTTTGAGCAAAACGGCCGGCAGCGGATCATCTAACAATTTCCTAACAATCGGAATGTCTTTGCGGATCAATTGTTCCTGCAAATTGATCGTATGAGTGGAAATGATTCCACGGCGGCCAGTTTCGATCGCGAATCGCGCGGCAGGGAGAAGATAAGCCAACGATTTTCCCACTCCAGTGCCTGCCTCAGCCACCAGTGGATTGCCAGCGACGATCGCCTCTGCCACTGCCACCGCCAGCTCTTGCTGCTGCGGCCGGTATTGAAAATCTTTTGACTTCGACAACAATCCCTTGCGGGAAAACATCTCCTCAATGCTTTGATGGAAATTCGGCAATGGGTGGCCATCTGATAGAGCGATCATGGCCGTGCATTAAAACGAGATCACGTGGTGCCAGCGAGGCGGTGATTTAAGGAAATGGATCTTCGCAGCGAGCGCATCACTTCAACCATCGCTTGGCAAGATTGCACCGCTTTCTTGCATTGTGCATTCTGATGGCTATTGCGGCTCACGTAACGGCCGATTTCCGAATACAACTGACGCATCTGAATATCGATGATGCCAATTTCTGAGCGGATTCGTGAAATTTCTTTGTTGCCATCACCAATCGTCTGGAACGCTTCTGACACGTAACTACGACGCTCCTTGCGCTTTTCTTGAATTTGAGCATCAATGCCGTCAAGCACCGCGTCACCCTCGGCAATTTCTTCTGCCACGGAGCTTTTCTCATTTTTCAAATCTTGGAAAGTAAGTTTAAGTGCCTTTAGCTCTTCTTTCAGCGTTACGACTTTGTCATCGATGTCTGGAACTTGCTCGACATCGGATGTCAAAACTTCGAGCTTCATTTTGAGCCCTTCGTAGCTGCGCTTGATGTCGCGCGCTTGGGCGACCACACGATCGCGCTTGACGGCAAGATCCTCTAATTTTCTAAGCAATTCGATACGCTCTTCGTGCAGTTTTTCATCTACTTCTGGAGTGCTGGTTAAAAATGCGGCTCGTTCTTCATGAGCATGCGCGAGCTCCCGCTGGTGAGCCTCAAGCTCGGCGATCAGTGCTTCTTTTTCTTTCGAGTATTTGCGCAAATTCCAATATTCCACGGAAATGGGTTCGATGTTTTCGCAATGTTTCCAAACGGCATGTCCAAGGTGGACTTCGGCATCTCGCAATAAATGCATTTCAGCCGCCGCATCGCCCATCCGCTGGGTGCGGCGAAAAAGCCCGAATGCTTGGGCAACCCGTGCAACATAGTAACGTGTAGTAGTCATGTCATTTTAATCAATCGCAACAACCTTGGCTTGCAGTGCTTCGAGCACGGAAATGTCTTCTAAGGTGGTAATATTTCCAGAAATCGTGCCTTGGCAAACCAGTTCTTTCAAGAGGCGACGCATGATTTTACCAGATCGCGTCTTTGGCAAGCCTGCAGCGAAATACAAATCATCCGGCTTGGCGATGGCTCCGATGAATTCGCCCACGTGCCTGATAAGCTCGTCGTGCAGCGCGTCGGATTCCTCAAACCCAGCTTTGAGCGTCACAAAAACCGCCACGGCTTGGCCTTTTAAATCATGCGGCCTGCCAACTGCCGCGGCTTCTGCCACCGCCGGATGCGCGACCAACGCACTTTCAATTTCCGCAGTGCCAAGTCGGTGGCCGGAAACGTTGAGGACATCGTCTAAACGCCCAATGATCCAGAAATTTCCATCCTTATCGCGCCGCGCGCCATCGCCCGCGGTGTAGATCCCCTCGTAGTCAGACCAATACGTTTTCCGGTAGCGTTGTTTATCGCCAAAAATCGTGCGGGCCATCGCCGGCCATGGCTTGCGAATCACCAAACGCCCGTCTTCACCCGCTTTACACTCTTGGCCTGCATCGTCAAGAATCGCGGCATCCACGCCGAAAAACGGCCACGTCGCCGTGCCTGGGCGGCATGACGTCGCGCCGGGCAAGGGAGTGATCATGATTGAGCCTGTTTCAGTCTGCCACCAAGTATCAACGATCGGGCAACGTCCGCCGCCGATGTGTTTGTGATACCAAGTCCATGCTTCCGGATTGATCGGCTCACCCACAGAGCCTAACAGCCGCAGTGATGTTAGATCGCTCGCGGCAGGAAGTTCTTCGCCTGCTTTCATAAACGCGCGAATCGCCGTCGGCGCGGTGTAAAAAATCGTCACCCCAAAGTGCTCGATCATCCGCCAGAAACGACCGAAGTCTGGGAAATTCGGAGCGCCTTCATACATCACTTGGGTCGCGCCCATTGCCATCGGACCATAGACAATGTAGGAATGCCCCGTGATCCAACCGATGTCTGCGGTGCACCAGTAAATGTCCTCATCCCGCATATCAAAAACATATTTGCAGGTGGTGTAAGTGCCTAAGAGGTAGCCGGCGGTGGTGTGTAAAATGCCTTTTGGTTTTCCCGTAGAACCCGAGGTGTAGAGCACAAAAAGCGGGTGCTCAGAATCAAGGGCGGCGGCTTCATGCTTGGTGCTGGCGGTGGCCATCACATCGTGCCACCAAAGATCGCGGCCTTCTAACATCTCAACCGGATTGCCGCAGCGCTGGAGGGTGATCACTTTTTTCACGTCGGTGATTTTCTCCAAGGCATGATCGATCACTGGCTTGAGTGGGACAATTTTCCCGCGCCGCCAGCCACCGTCAGCCGTGATAATAAATTTCGCACCGGAGTCTTCTAACCGATCGACGATGGACTCAGAAGCAAATCCACCAAAGACCACCGTGTGCACGGCACCGATGCGGGCGCAGGCAAGCATCGCCACCGCAGCCTCGGGCACCATCGGCATGTAAATCATCACGCAGTCGTTCTTTTTGACCCCTTGTGTTTCTAACACATTTGCAAAACGGCAGACCAATTTATGCAATTGATCATAGGTAATTGAGCGTTGATCTCCCGGCTCACCTTCCCAATGAATCGCCACTTTGTTCTTGCGTCCACTCAGCGCATGGCGGTCCACACAATTTTCACAGATGTTGATTTTACCACCGACGAACCATTGCGCGAATGGTGCTTTCCAGTCTAACACCTTGGACCATTTTTTTCTCCAAACCAATTCCTTCGCTTGCTTGGCCCAGAATTCTTTCGGCTTGGAAATGGATTCGTTGTAGAGCTTTTTATAGGCTGCCTTGTTAGGAATTCTCGCTGCTTTGGAAAATGCTTTGCTCGGCTCGTAATAAGCATCGAGGCTGGAGGGTGGATTCGGTTTTTTAGCACTCATGAAAAATCTTCTAAAACTGGAACGCGCACTCAATCATGCCAAGCTGCGCGGGCACACGCTAAAGAAGACTCACCACCCACCGCAAGCAAAGAGAAGCCAGAAATCAATTCTTCCTCATGTGGCGTTTGGAGAAAACTCAGCAGATAAAACTGCGCCTAACACATCTGCCACTTGCGCCATCGAAATTGGCATGTCCGTCTCATCGGCCAAGCAGGTCATGCTCACGCCAGCTAAGCCACATGGGGTGATCGCCAAAAATGGCGGCAGCGACTCCGGCATGATATTGATCGCAAAGCCATGCTGCGTCACCCACTTGCGCACGCCCACGCCGATGGATGCCAATTTCTGTTGGCCAACCCACACGCCGGTAAAGCCATCGCGCCGCTCCGCCATCACGCCAAATGTCCGGCACATTTCGATCAAACTCGCCTCAATCCCGCGCAAGTATCCATGCAAATCGCGCCCACGCTTGGTTAAATCCAAAATCGGATAGCCCACCCATTGGCCGGGGCCATGATACGTCGCTTGGCCCCCACGGCTAATCTCAAACACCGGATAGGGCATTTCCGCGGCAGTCCCTAATGACGATTGATCCCGCAGACGCCCGATGGTGTAAACCGGCTCGTGCTCTAACAAAAAAATTTGCTCCTCGCCCGTGCCATCGATCAATGCCACCGCCTGCTCCTCTTGCATGCGCAACGCCTCTTGGTAGCCAATGTATCCGGAAAGTATCTTGATCGATGCCATCGTTTCTATCAAATGGTTAGATTAGCCGCCGGTCTAACAAATGCTGCCGCCGTGGATCGGACGCTTGGAAATGCGCGATGGCAATCGCCAAGGCATCTGCCGCGTCCGCAGGCGGCGTTTCTTGCAAACCTAACAGCGCACGCACCATGTAGGCCACTTGCGCTTTATCGGCATTGCCATTTCCTACCACCGCCATTTTTACCTTTTTGGGAGAATACTCGTAAACGGGCAAGCCACGGTCCGCCGCCGCAATCAACGTCGCCGCCCGAGCTGCTCCCATGGAAATCGCCGTTTGATGGGATTGCACGTAAATGATTCCTTCGACGGCGACTTCATCCGGCTGGTATTGCTCGATGACGTGAACCAGATGCAATCGCACCGCAGCCAGAGCCGCAGACTGAACGATCATTTTCGGAATGGTGATCACATCATAACAAACCAGCACTTGCCTCTGCGCATCGCCTTCTAACACTGCGTAACCCGTATTGCGAACCGCCGGATCAATCGCCAAGACTCGCATCGGTTTCTGTGGGCGTTTTGACCTTCTTTTTCGGATCGATCGATTTCATAAGACGAAAAATCTCGCTATCGGATGAAAGCACCAAGGTGGTGTCCTTTTGCAGTGCTTTCTGATAGGTCTCCAGCGTTTTCATAAACTGATAGAAATCCGCAGCGAGCGGACTGCTGTTATACGCTTGGGCATAAATGCCGGTGGCCTCCGCATCCGCCTTACCGCGGATCTCCTGCTCGCGGCGATAGGCCTCGGACTCAATTTGCAATAAATCACGATCCCGCCGTCCTAAAATTTTGGCAGCCTCTCCGGCACCTTCGGAACGAAAACGATCTGCAATTTGCAAACGCTCTGATGCCATGCGTTCATAAATTTTAGCGATCACATCGGACTTGTAATTGATCCTCTTGAAGCGGATATCGATCAGCTCGATTCCCCAGCCTAACACTTTCGGCTGCGATGCTTTCAAAATTTGCTGGCTCAATGCCATCCGCCCAGTGCGTATGTTAGCCAACTTGCTAAGCTGATCGCTGGCTTCCGCGAGCGCCGCATCCACCATCGGTTTGCGGCCCACTTCATTGCGAATCACCTCAATCAAATCATTGGAGGCGATCACGTTGCGCGTCTCACTGCCGATGATGTCGTCCAACCTGGACTGCGCGCTGCGCTCATCTCTGAGCTTTTCAAAATACACCCGCGGATTGGCGATTCTCCAGCGCGCAAAACAATCCACCGTGATGTAAAGTTTATCCCGCGTCGGCATTTCGGTGGCTGGGCCATCCCACTCTAACACTCGTTTATCGATGCGATTGATCTGCTGAATAAATGGGGCTTTGAAATGCAATCCCGCTTCATTTTTCGCAGGATCTGAATTGATCGGCGTGCCCACAATTTTCCCGAATTGCGTGACGAAGACTTGCTCCGTCTCATGGACCGTAAAAAGTGAACCGCTGGCGATGATGAGCACCATCGCGGCGATAATGGCTGTGATGATGGCTTTCATTGCTCGGAAGGGGTTGGGGTCAGATTTAAAAATGGTAAAAACGATTTTAAGTCTTCATCGATGATCACCTTCTTGCCTATTTGAGGGAGCAATTTCTCCATCGTTTCTAAATACAACCGCTGGCGTGTGACATCGGGCGCTTTTTCATAAAACGTGAGCAACTCCACGAAGCGAGCGACATCGCCCTTCGCCTCATTGATGCGCTGCAAGGCATAACCATCTGCGGCAGATATCCGCTGATCCGCTTGGCCTCGTGCCTTCGGGATCACTTGATTGTAGGAGCCATTGGCTTGGTTGATGCTTTTTTCCCGTTCCTGCTGCGCGCGGTTGACATCATTGAAGGACGCCTGCACTTGGTCCGGCGGATTGACATTTTTCAACTGAATGGTCTCTGGCGTGATTCCCATCCGCACCGTTTGCAAAATCGATATCAGGCGGCTTAAACTCTGCAGCTCAATTTCCGTCCGGCCAATGGTCAAAACTTCATCAATCGTGCGATCACCAATGACTTCAGAAACGACACTTTCTGTTAGGTCGCGTAGGGTCGAAGCCGGATTTCGATACCGAAAAAGGAAATCTTTCGGATCCGTGATGGAGTATTGTAAAATCCATTCTACTTGAGCCGCATTCAAATCCCCCGTCACCATGTTGCGCTCAAGCTCAGGCTCCATACTGAATTGATCGGGATTCGTCGCGTTTGCGGTGCTGAATCCGAATTCGAGCTTGAGCTGTCTTTTCGTCGGCAAGATCGCGACGCTATCAATTCCGAATGGCAGCTTAAAATGCAGGCCAGGCGATACCGTTTGGTGGTATTTTCCAAATCGCTTCACCACACCCACCGACTCGGTGCTGACGGTGTAATAGGACATGAACAACCCGATGAGCAAAAACAGCACAAGCGGGATCAACAGCACCATTTTGGGAGAAACCGGAAATTTTTGCGCCCAATCGTGGGCATCTCGATTTGGAAAAGGTGGCGGCTTCATAAGATCATTCGCGCGTATTTTATTTTGAACACCCCGCATCATATGCAGCCACTCGCCACCTGCAAAGCTCTGAATGATAAAATTCGTTTTCAGCCCTTAAAGTTGGCTGGCCAAGTGCCCCAAGGTCGGTCGCCACCGTGGTCCAATCGATCAGACCATTACTCGATCGAACTTTGTATGTCACATCCGCCCGCAAACGAGGGAATGCGATTGATATTAACTCGCGCAGTATTTACTATGCGCCAGTCATAAGAATTGCTGGATATACTTTTCTATGGTAAAACGAGACGCGAGGAAACTAAATCTGGAAACGCAATACCCAACCATCAAAAAGCAGGCGGAATCAGAAGGCCGCGAGATCCATTGTGCGGACGAAGCTGGCCTCAAGAGTCATGACCACCGAGACAGTTACTTCAAATCCAGACATATACAATATGCCGCTTAAATATTGCACGGGTTAATCATACAGACCGCAATAGCCGCCACATGCATTTTGAAATCGTGAGAACTGCGGCTGCAGCACACTCGCACGGTTGCCTGCTGGATTTAACCGCCACATGCATTTTGAAATCGTGAGAACTGCGGCCAATGACAGGGTGCCATCGGTGCTTTTAGAGCAATCGCTGCCGCCACATGCATTTTGAAATCGTGAGAACTGCGGCTCATCCAAGAATGGGAAAACTTGCCCGCGAATAAGCCGCCACATGCATTTTGAAATCGTGAGAACTGCGGCGATCATCCGCGACAGTGCTCGCAATTCTGGAATCCCGCCACATGCATTTTGAAATCGTGAGAACTGCGGCCATCGACCTGCATTCCATCAAAATTTGATTGACCCGCCACATGCATTTTGAAATCGTGAGAACTGCGGCGAAGCTCTTGAGCTTAAAACAAGCGAAGCGAAACCGCCACATGCATTTTGAAATCGTGAGAACTGCGGCGGGAGTGGACTCGCCGTGGTGTGGCTAAAGACTCCGCCACATGCATTTTGAAATCGTGAGAACTGCGGCTGCGGGTCTTCACGATACTTACGTATCAATAGATTAACGGCACGTCCACGAGCGTGGATAGAATCCACTGCAGAAGAAGCGTTCGTTTTTGGTTGAGAACCTCAAGAAGCTATTATTTATCATGGGCCGCGAGCGCTCCACTTAGGAGCGGATCGCCACCACAGCACTCGCGATGTCAAAGAACATGGAACACTCAAAGGCGGATGAGGTTCGATACGTTGGCACTTGGCCGAGGAGAAACAAACAAAAGCCACCCGCTTTAGAAAGAAAAATCTGTCTAAATAATTGTGACTCGCGAGCGCTCGGTGTAGGGTTGTCCCAAAGTCTCGATCCGAAAGATCTGTTTGGAACCCTCTGGCCCGAGTGAGACGAAGAGGATTTGGTCGTCGTCGTGCTTGATGATTTCATCGAGCGCTGTGCGGAGTTTCTCGAAACGAAGGTCATCTAACGGGCACTCGAACACCGAGTATTGGAGACGCTGGCCGAAGGATTCGCAGGTCTTAGCCACTTGGCGCAGGCGTTTGGGATGACAGATGTCATAACACACGAGGTAACGGGTGCGGGTGAAATCCCCTACATCGAGTTCTCTGCGATTGAGCAGTGAAATGGCAACGGAGTCAGCTAACAGCGGACGAAATTCTTCCATCAGATCAAGAGCCAGCGCGGGTCATTGCGCAATGGTGGTGGGCAGACTCCAGATGTGGCGACGGCTTGGGCCTCGCGAAGGGAGGCGCGAGTTTTTTCAAACAACGCTTCGGTCAGCGGAACCGCGACGCGTTTTTTCTCAGCAGCGTAGTAAATGGCCGCTCGGGTGATCTCGATGCCTTCCTCGCGAAGGAGCAGAGCGTAAGAGGCGAGCTGGGCGGCATCGTTTTCTTTGGCAGCGAGATTGCCATCATCATCGCGGCGGGGTGCTCCGCGTTTGTAGTCTAGCAGCATGCGCCCATTTCCAGTGTCTTCGATGAGATCGACCACTCCGGTGAGACCGAGTTTTTCGGAATGGACGGCTACGGACCGCAGCGAGGCTCGCTCGGTGATTTCGAGGTCTTGATCGCGAAGGTGTGAAGGATCATCGACACGCTTGTGAATGGCGGAGCCGGAAGTGGTGTCCGCATTTTCTACGAACAGATCCTCGACCCATTGCAGATAGAAAAGACGAGGACAGTAGAAGTAATTGTGAAGACGCCGCACGGGCATGAGGGGGAGTTCTTGGTTCATATTTTTGTGGGAAGATTGACAATTTTAGTCAAGTTGACTAAGTTACGCGCATGCAAGTGACCATCCATGAGGCGAAGACGCATCTTTCACGTTTGATCGCAGCGGTCGAACGGGGAGAGGAAGTGATTATTGCGCGGCGGGATAAGCCAGTGGTTGAGCTGCGTGCCGTCGAATCGCCCTCAAAAATCAAGCGTTCATTAGGCTGCGGTGCACTTGCTGGGTATTTCAATGATGCGCTCATCGAGCACCTCACCAACAATCCGGCACTCGACAAGCAGATTGAAGAAGATTTCGAGAGCTTTGAGGAGGATTGGAAGTGAATCTGCTCTTCGACACCCAAGCGTTCCTCTGGTGGTGCTTGACCGCCCCAAAGATGACCCCTGCGGCTCTCGCTGCTCTTGACGAGGCCGAACAGGTTTTCCTTTCGCCGGTGACTCTCTGGGAAATCGGGTTGAAGGGAAGCGGCAGGGGTTTTGATTTCCAACTTCCAGACCACTGGGAGACGGTGCTGCCTGCTCACGCGGAACGCTATCAGGTTTCCTGGCTGCCGATTTCTCCTCGCCACTGCCGTCTGATTCAAGATCTGCCGTTGCATCATAAAGATCCTTTCGACCGAATGCTGATCGCCCAAGCCTTGGAGGAAAAATGCGCGGTGATCGGTTCGGATAGTGCGTTCGAGAAATATGGAGTGAAGCGGTTGTGGTGAATGTTACATCGGGATGTTATCCTCTGGGTCATCGTCAGTCTCGATGGTGTCTGGAACGGAAAGCCCCCATTTGTTGAGACGCTGTGAGTTCAGGGACACGATTCGCGATAGCACAGCGGCATCTGTCAGCGCGTGCAGGGCGACTCCGGAAACTAGGTCACATGATTTTCCTGCGATGTTTGCGGTGGCATGCCCGAATGAATAGAGCCCCACCACTTGTGATGGCAGATGGAAGAAATTCGGACTGCCTTTGGATTTCGAAGATTTCGACACAGAACCGATCGTATGAATTTGTGTGCCATCTGGGTAAGCAGCTTTTTCACGAGCGTTCTTCTCCGTATGTTTGCGCTTACCGGCGTAAGGAATTTCCTGATGCGTTTGGGTGCGGATTTTGTGGATGAGGTGGATCGCTTCAGGTGCAGCGATGGCACGCAGTCCGATATTAATCGCAGCATTGGCATCCGCTTGGATGATCGAGGAGTCCAAAGCGGAGAGAAACAAGGGACCTCCTGGTTTTGGAAAGATGAGTGTGTGAAGTGATTTGTGTTTTTCGTTAGGGGCTAGATTCCGATTGGAAGCGTTGATCTCTGAGTTTCTTTTCTCTAGTAATTTAAATTGCTGAATCAAAACTTGATAGAGATGACGTAGATCAGGATGACCGGCGTTAGGAGGGATTGTGGATCTTTTGACGAGCTGTTCTTGGAGGAATGGATCAAGGCTGGACTTCTCAAAGCAGCGGGAACCCGGAGCACCTGTGCGAGCGCAGTAACGGGAGGAATAGGCAGCTGGAGCTTCAACCACAGGAATACCAAATGGCTCGACTGAGAGCATTTTGATTTTGTCGCGCACGGCCCGGTGAGACCACTTCATCAGGCGGCGATTCTCGGATGGTGCGCGGCCTTGGCTGGTTAGGTAGCGGTCGAGATTTTCAATGACAATAAAGTCAGCGGGGCTGCGACTTGGGATGCGTTCGTATTCTCCGTGGATGTCATTTTCTCTGCGGGAATGGGCATCCATCTTATCGGCCTTGAGGCGCACGCCGAGGGCTTGAGCAAGGATGAGATGCGCGGTTTGGTTGACTCGTTCGTCTTTCATGCGCTTGAGTTTTTCAAGTAGCTCTCCGCATGGTTCACCGGCATTATTCGTGAAGCCAAAGCCTGGCTTGGATAACTTGCCGGGAAATTTGTCCATGGAGCGATTGATCCGCAGAAAGAGCGTGCGAAGCGTTTCTAACTGTTCGAGCCGCTCAATGGATAATCCACGTTGGCCACGTATCAGCGGTGTCTTTTCACCTTTGATTTCTTCGGACACTATTTCGCCGTATGGAAAGTCTTCTGGGGTAGCGAGCGGACGCGTTTGCCATTTCCAAACTCTTCCACGCAATGGGGTGACGCGGTTTGCGAGGGTGGTGAGAATACTCAAGAGGGAGTCTCGATAGGATGCATACTTGACCCCGAAGAAGTCGCTAAATGTGGTGAAATGATCGGGTTGGAAGTTCTGATTCCACTCGTCAATTTGGGCATCCGTCCAAGATTTAGCAGCGTTTGATTTGCGCTTGGTTTTGGGTTTCTCGCTTGCACTGCTTGCGCCCGCCTCGGGCATGAGTTGATCAAGGTAGGGATGGTCCGAAAGCAATTTCGTTAGAGCTGCAACAACGTCCTCATCTTGCCAATGCGATAGCTCCGCCAAGGTGGCGGCGATGATGCGAATCTGAGTTTTTGCTTCACCCGATTTCTCAGCGAGTGCGACTCGCAGACACGACCAGCGATGAAAAGTGGCAAGACGCGTCAGGCGCCGATTCGCAAGTGTGAGGAGAGAATCGTTTTGTTCTGGAAATGATTTCTCAGTAGCCGTTTTGCCGATCCAAGCTTTCGCCTCTCCTGGTCCGGAGCATCCGAGGGATTGTCCAATTGCAATGGCTTCTTGGTATTCGATTTCGTTGGCATTTCGACCCGCTTTCCCGTAGTGCTCACGGCTCAGCTTGCCTGCTCCGCCGACCATTTGGTCTTCACCCGGCAAACGGTGCATGCCAGTGTTCAATACTTCTGCGAACCACTCGCGCACGCCATCATGACCTACAGATCGGACAGGTTTATTGGTATCCGGTTTCCAAGGAGTGACCCGGATCAATGCCCAAGCACCGGCCGTGCGCTGGCCTAAATCAACCGAATGGAACGTGAATCCATCTTTAAGAACGCTCGGATTTTCCCACCATGGATTTTCTTTCGAAGCTTTGGTGGAGGCAGTAGCTGGCCAATGGAGGTGAATGTTCTTGTCCTTCACACCGTTGAACTGGCCGTTCCATATCGCGGACTTTCCGAGATAGTTCTGAAGCGATTCGGAGTCGATTTTCTTCGGGAAATTCAACAAAAAGCGTAGATGGCTTTTCGAATCAAAATCAGGCATGAGGCACACGGCTGATTCAAATGTTTTCGACGTATCATCACTCGTATAACCAAGTGCTTTGGCCATGGGTTGAAGCCACTGCGAGGCTTCGCCGCCTAGCAGTTCATCGCGCTTGAGGCGAGGCGCGGAGAACGTGAGGCGAACTCTCCGGACACGGCAAAATTTTTCCTCAAGAAGGGCGATGCTGCTTTCAATGGTGCCCTCACCTTTGAAAACGACTTTCTCCTTACCGTCGATGTCAGAGAACATGTAAAGCCTCCTCGAATGCCGAGGTTCTGCGGGAGTGAGATTCACAGGCTCTGCAGCGCGTTCATAATCACGAATCGCCTGATGGAGATCAATGATGCGGTGGAGAAAACGATTGTTCGCAGGCTTGGCCGCGTCTTCATCCTCCGCTTCTCTTTCGTTGCGCCATAGCGGCCAGAAATCGCTGTCACAGAGCGCTAGAAACAAAGGGATCGAGCCAATGGATTTTTTGTTCTTCTCGTTGCGCTGATGGTTTTTCACCACCTCGGCGAGCGTTTCTTCAGTGAGTGAATCACCCTGTTGTTTGAGGAGCTTGTTCCACTCACTGGCGATGTCGGAGAATCCGCGCAGAGAGGCATTGGAAAGCTGCCATTGGCCGGGAATCAATGTCCGAGAGGCTTGACCGAAGTGTAAGGTCTTGGGAGATGTGTAATCGACAACGGTGTCGGCTAGTTCTTGCGTGAGACGTGCTTCGAGCCGATCTGCAAGCTGCAATAAATTGGGATCAAGTGGCTTGGGAAGCTCTTCAGATTCGCCGCCTTCGGTCTTTTGTGGTTTCCAATCGGGGACTTCTGAGCCGAGAAGGATCGCAATTTTGCCATTCAGATAGGTGCGGGTTTCAGCGCGTTCTGTGGTTTTTTGGTTGAACTGATTGAGTGCTTTTAATGCTTCCTTGAAAGCTGCGATATCGAACTCTTTCCAAACGGGCTTACCAGGTGACAGAGGATTCCACGCAGGAAGTGCGGTAAAACCGCTGAAAACATAGCCTCGTTCGCCTCGGGCGAGTTTGATGGGGTCGTCACTGAGTTTGCTCGGCTCTTTCTTCTTTTTGCTCGTCGTTGGTTTCTTAATCGAAAGCGAAAGCAGCTTCCCGGTGAAAGATGATGGGAAGAGCTTGAAAAGGTAGGCAGCATGAACCAGATCCCAGCTGATGTTTCCGCCTTTGTTCAGATCTAGGGCGACGTTATCGGGCAAGTTCGAAATCAGTTCTCTAAGACCCTCTATCTGCTCAATCGCATCAGAAAACTGATTGAGTAATTCTCTGAGAGCAATGGTATCGGGGTTTGAAAGCCGCTTGATTTGATGCGTGACCGCTTTTTCGAGCCTTTTTTTGAGGGTATCTCCGGCGATTTGTTCATCTGCTTTGCATTTGATGCCAGCCCATGAAATCGACATTTCTTCTGCGACCTGCGTGAGTTCCATCGGCGTGAATTCTGAGTGTAGAATTCCAGCGAGCTTCTCTTTTCCATCGGTGGAAGCTGTGGCGACCGAGTCGAGATCCCAACTGCCTGAGTAACTCGCATCGCAAAGGCGCGGCAGATAACCACGACCGCCTTGTTGAATGGCCGAGTCACCGCCACACTTCTCGAGCAGCAAAGACAAAGCATGATTGAGTGTCTCAGCGGGTGCCGAATTTCCATCAAGAATCCGACTGATCGCGTCCTCCAAGCTTGAAGATGAATCTAGAGAAAGCCACTTCTGGAGACTGCAACGCAAAGACTTCGGCTTCCCGGGACCTGGGATAGAACGAGGAAACTTTCCCCATGATTGATCAATTTGTTTCAATAAATCGCTGGCGAGTCGCTGCTGAGGACTTTGATCCATACTCGTCTCTTGCGCGCTCCGCGCCATAGCTGTGAGACTGAGAAGATAGTAATTAACCGCGTCTTGGAATGTTTCGTGGTGCTTCCAGAGTGGACTCAATTGATCGAGTTCGCAGCCTTCGAAAGTGTCGATAGGAGTCAGATTTTGGCGATCTTCTGCAAGAAGTTCGATTTTGCTGACACGGCCTTGGTAGATGCGGTTCATTTTTAGAAATAGTGGGTAAATTTAAAAAATACGATTGAAGATTGAATGGGAAGCAGATCTGTGGTTAACTCCTGCCGTATTGGGAAATCTCAACCGGCATCGTGGCTACGGGGGAATCTCCGTGGCCCTTTGTTTTTCAGGGGATGTCGAACTCTGTGGGTGCGAAGGTTGGCTGGATGTTGTTTTTGGTAAGAATTAGGCAGATTGTTTGGGTGACGGGTTTTTATGCTCAGGCGCTGCGGGCAGAGATAATCGTTAAGTGGCCTTGCGCTTCCTCACAAAGGGTAAGGACAAGATGCCTACTCCCTATTTTTGCAAGATGTTCAAAAAGGAGTTTTTCGTGTTGATTGGAATCAAGTGGCTCATTCAGTAGAAGAAACGGCATCAAACTTCGGATTAGGCCATCATGAGTCGATTCGAAGTCACCGCTGCCGTAAAGCATTTCCTCTAATTCGGAATCGGCGGTTGGAATTGAAAAGCTCTTCACAAAATAAATCAACAAAGAATTCACACTTGATTCAAGCGAAATCTGAATATGGAAAAATTTTGAGTGAACTTCCTTGTTCCGCCACGCATTTGCGGACTCCAAAAAGGCGGGCAGGAGTCGTTCGTTGGCACTTGGCCGTGACTTGTATAGCTCAGAAGGCTGTATTTGTCTATAAATTGGTGTCTTATCCTATTGGGGTTTTGTGATGGATCGTGTAGGACACTCCGTTCCGTGGTGCCTCGATTCTAAACTGAATGCGACCGAAAGTATTGTTTACAAACTTCAGAAAATAGCGACCAGTTATCTTTATTTCACTCTTTATTCCCACTCATCATCTAGGCTACTTCTCGCGGTAATGGCGGTGACTTGGATCAATTCACCGAGGGGAAGCAAGCGCGGATCGTCGCTGGATAATTGATATTCATCAGGCAGCTTTGTGGGAAGTTTGGAAGTATCAATCGGCCCAAGCTCGACTTCAAAATAAAGGCGATCGCCCTCGGTGACATCAAGCGCACCGAGTGTGGCATCATCACCGATGGCAGGGCTCCAGCTATCGATCACCATGGCGCGGTGTTGTGCATCGAAGCCGGTAAGCATGAAAGGCTTGCCATTGATTTCTCGGAGTTTGGAAAAGGTCATTCCTACGTGGACACCAAGTTTACCGCGCCAGAGCGAACTGGGCTCGCTGACGGTGATGCGTGATAGCTCGTCTAGCGCAGATGCTTCATAAAAGGTGACAATCGCGCGGCGGGTAGGGTCATTTGGAAATAGAATGACGGTTGGATCTTCCGCGTTTTCGCGGTGCACATTCATCTGCCCGAAGCGGAGCTCGAGGTCTGTAACGGCGGTCCCTTGCGCGTAGTCACCTGGCAAGATGAGGAAAGCATCGGTGGTAGGCGCAGAAGAAATTTCCTGGATTTCCGGAGACTTCTCGCCCTCTGATGTCGAGTTAGGTTTGCAGGCGACGAGCATGGAGCTTGCGAATAACGCCAGCAACTTTAGGCATGAAACCACGATTTGCCGTTTCATTTTGATTTTTCAGTAGAGCCTTCGATCGGCCAGTCGCGGTGCAGGTCGGGGTTGAAAGATTTCCATTCTCCGGTCGCCAAATCGAGCGATAGAATATGATGTGCCGTATTGTCATTTTCCTCAGCCATCGGCGAGCGTGGTGCTGAGGGATCTGGCCCAAGAATGATTGCGTGGTGCTCACCGGGGAGCCAAGCACTTAAGTTAGAAATCGGTAGGGCGACACTCCAGACGGGTGCACCCTTGTCGATGGAAATACGAGCGATCTGCATTCGCCCTTCATCGCCAAGTCGGTCGCGCGAGAGCACAAAGACGCTGTCCGGTTCACTTCGCCACATGACAGACTTCGTGTAACTATCACTGGATTCTTGAATGAGCAGTCCACCCATTAAAAACTCAGGACTTTCCGGCAAGGCCGTTGGATTTTGATGCTGAATTTTAGTCCCCATGAAGCTAGTTTCTTCATGAAGTGTTGCTCGATAGAGTCGCGAGCGCTGTGGTTTGGTAAAATCCATCTGACTCGAAAGAGCACTATTCTCTAACATCATGGCTAAATCCGGTTCTGTTAGCAGACCTATCCATTTTTTCCCATCTGCATTTGGCGGTAGCACGATGCCGCGGAGCATTGCGGCCCAATCCATTCCATTTCGCGGCGAAAATACCTCAGTTCGAGGTGGCGCAGGGGGGGCTTCGGCGGGTGGCTCAGCATCTTGCTTTTTTGCGATATAGGGCGTGGCCTCTGCAGTGACCGGGTCGATGCGCACTTCGCGAGCATCGTCTAATCTCACCACCATCCCGCCCTCAGCAGAAAATCTCAAGGGCTGCATAGATGAGGGCAACATTTGAAAAGTTTCCGGAGGCTTCGGAAACACCCCAGCGATCGACGGATTCCGCTGCGCGATTTTTTCGCGGTCCACCACAATCACGCCATCTGCTAGACGAATTCCAACCAGCTCTGGAATCCTTGCCCAAAGAATCCCCTGCTCCATGCCCAGCGCTGTTGAATCCAAATTTACCTCCGCCCGCTTGAGCCGACGCCGCGATAAAGGTTCTGCCGTAGCGGCATCGATTTCCCATAGATCGATGTTCAAAGAACTCGCCGTTTTTCGGGATGCACTGGCACGACCGCTCGTGAAAAAAATCCGCTTTTCCCACTGGCTCGTGAGATAATAAAGACGCTCCGCATCTCCTATTTCTGTCCTTACCACCCCGCCAAGAATCTCCGCTTGGCCAAGGCTTATGCGATTTGATAATCGAATCCAAATGGTAAGTCCAGCGACCGCAGCAATCAACAAAAAGAAAAACGCCTTTTTCATAGTTTTCGAGATTTAATTGATAAAACGATTCCTACCATGCTGACCGCACGAGGAAATGTAACAACCTTAAAATTTTATCCTTCCTGAATTTTTTTCCGTGGCCTGCGACGATTGCCTGATATGAAACTGCCACCGATTAGACAAGTCGCGCTCAAGTGAACGCTTCCTCAACGACGCTCAAAAATTTCCTGATGCCCATGACCCAATCCAACGCCATTTCGCCTGAACAAGCAGCTGCCGAAGTCACTCAAGCCTCCCAATGGATCGCTCCGCTGCGCCGCGAAATTGGGCAGCATTTGATCGGTCAACACATGTTGGTGGATCGGCTGCTAATTTCTCTGTTAGTCAAAGGCCACGTTTTGTTAGAGGGAGTTCCTGGTTTGGCCAAAACGCTGGCGCTCAAGACACTCGCTTCTTTGGTTCATTCCAAATTTCACCGCATTCAATTTACCCCAGACATGCTGCCGGCAGACATCGTGGGCACGGAAATTTACGATCCGCGCGAGGCGCGCTTTCGGGTTAAGCACGGCCCGGTTTTTGCAAATTTCATTCTAGCAGATGAAATCAACCGAGCGCCGGCCAAGGTGCAAAGTGCGTTGTTAGAAGCGATGCAAGAACGCCAAGTGACGATCGGCGAGCAAAGCTTTGCTCTACCGACTCCATTCTTGGTGCTCGCTACGCAAAATCCGTTAGAACAGGAAGGCACCTATCCGCTGCCCGAAGCACAGCTCGATCGCTTCATGATGAAAGTCATCGTTGATTATCCGACGGAAGATGAAGAGATGCAGGTGCTGGATCTTGCAGGCATTACCGATGCCACTCCCCTGCCCCAGCCAATGGTCGATCCTGCGGAAATTGAAACTGCTCGCCGCGTAGTGAATCGCCTTTATTTGGATGAAAAAGTGAAACGCTACATCGTGCGTTTGGTGCATGCAACTCGCCGCCCGGATGCTTTTGGAGTGCCGATCGCGCCACTCATCCGCGTGGGTGCCTCGCCGCGCGCCACGATCAATTTGGCACTTGCCAGCCGTGCGCATGCATTTCTCCAAGGCCGCGGCTACGTTACACCGCAGGATGTAAAATCGATTGCGCATGATGTCCTGCGCCACCGGGTGACGGTCACCTACGAGGCCGAAGCTGAGGGTCTCGATAGCTGCCAAATCATCGCTCGTCTGTTAGATCAATTACCCGTGCCATGAGCAACGCCGCCATCAGTGCCGCAGAAGCCAAAGAGGCTGAAATGCGTGCCGCAGAAATTCTAGGGCGCGTGCGGCGCATCGAGCTACGGACGCAACGCTTCGTGAACGACGCGCTCGCAGGCCGTTTTGCCAGCGTTTTCAAAGGCCGCGGGATGGACTTTGATCGTGTGCGCAACTACGTGCCGGGCGATGACGTGCGCACGATCGATTGGAACGTCACCGCTCGCACCGGCGACACCCACATCAAGCTATTCACCGAAGAGCGCGAGCTGACGATTCTGCTCGCGGTGGATGTGAGTGCCTCGGCTGATTTTGGATCTGCGGCGAGTTCCAAACGCGAGACCGCCGCGGAGGCGGCAGCGGTGCTGGCGGCATCGGCCATTCGCACGCGTGACCGAGTGGGCCTTTTGCTATTTACTGATCAAGTGGAACTTTACATTCCACCCGGAAAAGGCCGCTTGCAGATGATGCGCTTGATACGCGAAATTTTGTTTTTTCAACCACAACATCAAGGAACTCATCTCACCAAAGCACTGGATGTGACGAACCATCTGCTCCACCGCCGCGCTGTGGTTTTTCTCTTTTCTGATTTTTGCCTGCCGCCACCTCTCGCCATAAATCTAGCAGATTTTAAGAAAAAACTACAAATCACGTATCGGCGGCACGATGTGATCGCCGTCGCCATCAATGATGCTCGCGAAGCAGAGCTGCCCAACGTCGGCCTACTGCGCATCCAAGATGCTGAGTCCGGAGAAACCATGACTTTGGACACCGCGAAGCGCAGCGTGAGAGAGGCTTACGCAAAAAAATCTCGCGAGCGGCGCCAACAAATCGCCACCGCCATTCGCTCGCTCGGCATCGATATGTTAGAAATGACCAATGGTGAAGCATGGATGCCTGAATGGTTGGCATTTTTCAAAACTCACCGCCAGCGCAGTGGAGCATGATTCAAAGAAATATTGCAGGAATCATCAGCGCGTTGAGCATGAGCATTGTCAGTGCCCACGCCCAATCTGCTGCGGAAAATGACATTCGCGGGCCACAGGATCTCATCAACATCCCAGTGACTCCTTCGCTGTTAGAAAAATGGCAGCCACTGCTCTACACCGGTGGCGGACTGCTTCTGATTGCTCTGGCACTGTGGTTTTATCTGCGGATGAAGCGCCAACCCGAAGTCGCCATTTCTCCAGCCGACCGTGCATTGAGTGAACTGAATCAAATCTTGCGGCAGGCCGAAGCGACGACGGCAGAGGACTACGCCGCAAGAACGAGTGAAATCATCCGCAGTTACATCCGTGCGCAGTTTTCCATTTCCGCACCAAACCAAACGACCGAAGAATTTCTCTCAGGAGCAAAAAACCATGCCCAGTTCGCGGGCCATCACGCGCTGTTAGAAGATTTTTTACAAACCAGCGACGTGGTGAAATTTGCGGCGAGCGGGCTCTCATTGGATGCAAAAAAGCAACTTCACGCGTGTGGAGATCGCTTCGTGCGGGAGACGAAACAATCTAACAGCACAGGAGGCAAATCATGACCACCGGCTTTGAATTCATGCATCCGCAATGGTTGGGATTTCTCGCGCTGTTGCCGATCATCGCTTGGTGGCGCTCACGCACGGGTAGCAGCACCGCGTTGGTGATTCCATCCACCATTGATGCAGCGGCTCTAGGCAAGCAATCCCGCTCGCGCGCAGGAAGCATTTTGTTAGGAATTTTTCTGTTAGGATTGGCGTTACTGATCATCGCATTGGCGCGCCCTCGTTATGGTAGCGGATCATC